>NZ_CAUUWA010000004.1 GCF_963548695.1 uncultured Fretibacterium sp. | reverse complement strand
CCGCAGGAGTCCTCGGTGTTCCGCAGCCTGACGGTGCGGGAGAATATCGACCTGGTCTGGGAGGAGATGGGGCGCCCCTCCGAGGACGCCACGGATCGGCTGCTCGAGCAGTTCGGCATCGTCCACATCGCCGACACCCGCGGCTACGCCCTCTCCGGCGGCGAACGCCGCCGCGTGGAGATCGCACGGGCCCTGACCCTCAAGCCCCACTTCATCCTGTTGGACGAGCCCTTCAGCGGCATCGACCCCATCGCGGTCAACGACATCCAGGCCATGATCCAGGCGCTGAGGGAACAGGGATACGGCGTGCTCATCACGGACCACAACGTGAGGGAGACCCTCTCCATCACCGACCGGACCTACCTGATCCACGACGGAAAAATCTTCCTGGACGGCTCCCCAAAAGAGGTCGCACGGAACCCCCTGGCGCGCAAATTCTACCTGGGCGACAACTTCTCCTGGTAAGGGTTCCCGGTAAGAGGGTCCCGCGCTTCAGACGGAGTCAGGCGGTGGCGCCTTCTTATCGCGAAGGGGATCGACGTACTTCTTCCGATCCTCCAGCGAGATGCGCGTCAGCGCGCTCGCCGGCAGGCCGGCCAACAGCCTCCAGCCCCTGTCCAGGGACTGCCCGATGTCGCGGTTCTCGTCCCGCGACTGGCCGATGAAGGTTCGTTCAAACGCGTTCCCGAAGGCGAGGTACGCCTGGTCCTCCTCGGAGAGTTCGTCGCGCCCGACCACCTCGGACAGGGCCTTGACCTCCTGCACCTTGCTGTAGCAGGCGAAGAGCTGGCTGGACAGGCTGGGGTGGTCCTCCCGCGTATAGCCCTTGCCGATGCCGTCCTTCATCAGGCGCGAGAGGCTGGGGAGCGGGTCGATGGGCGGATAGACGCCCGCCGCATCCAACGCGCGCGACAGGACGATCTGCCCCTCCGTGATGAACCCCGTCTGGTCCGGGACGGGGTTGGTGATATCGTCGTTGGGCATGGTGAGGATCGGAAGGAACGTGATGCTTCCCTCCTTTCCCTTCAGGACCCCGGCGCGCTCGTAAAGCGAGGCCAGGTCGCTGTAGAGATAGGCGGGGTACCCCTTGCGGCTCGGGATCTCGCCCCGGCCGACCGAAAGCTCGCGCAGCGCCTCGCAATAGCTCGTGAGGTCCGTGACGATGACCAGCACGTGCATCCCCAGGTCGAACGCCAGGTACTCCGCCGCAGTCAGGGCATAGCGGGGCGTCGCGATGCGTTCGATGACGGGGTCGTCCGCGAGGTTCCGGAACATCACCAGCTTCGACCCCCGCTGCGACAGGCTGGCGGAGAAGGCCGCCGCGTCGTCGTGCCGGATCCCGACGCCGGCGAACACGACCGCGAAGTTGTCGGCCCCCACCAGCTTGGCCTGGGAGGCGATCTGGATGGCCAAACGGTTGTGCGGCAGGCCATTGCCCGAGAAGATGGGCAGCTTCTGTCCGCGAATGAGGGTCATCAGAACGTCGATCGCCGAGAACCCCGTGTTGATGAAGTCCCGGGGATAGAGACGCGCCATCGGGTTTATGGGCTGCCCGTTGACGTTGCGCCTCGTCCCGCAGTAGACGGGGCCATTTCCGTCCAGGGGACGCCCCAGCCCATCGAAGGTCCGCCCGAGGATGTCCGGCGAGAGCGAGATCTCAAGGGGATGCCCCAGGAAGCGCGTCCTGGCCGTCGCCGGGCTCAGCCCCTCCGTCCCCGCGAACACCTGCACCATTACCGCGTCCTCGCTCACCATGACGACGCGCCCCATACGGGGCTCCCCGCCGTCGGCGGTCACCTCCACGACCTCGTCGTAGCCAACCCCCGGAATGCCCTTCAACAGGACAATGGGCCCCTTGATACGGGTCATCCCCGTGTACTCCGCAAAGGCCATGCTCTCACTCCCCCTCCGTGAACCCGAACCGGTCACCGCTGCCGCCTCGCCGTTCCCCGTCATCACGCCGTGCCCTCCGAGGCGGCCGCCGCGCCGCCCTCGTCCTCGTGAGCCAGACGCTCCCGGCCGACGAGCGCCAGATGCTCCCCGAGGCGCTTCTCCAGATCGCCGAACCCCTCGCCGTCGCTAAACGGCAGTTCCCGCGCGTGGATAACCTCGTCGAGCTCCTCGATCCTCCGAATCAGCGACAGGGGGCACCCCTCGGCCACCAGGGCCTTCGCCTGCCGATGGAAGTTCAGGATCATCCGCAGAATCGCGAACCCCTTCCTGGGCGGACAGAAGGAATCGTCACTGAAGGAATTCTGCTGGAGATAGCCGTTCTTGAGGAGCGAGGCCGTCAGGGCCACGAGCTTCTGGCCATCGGGCAGCACGTCCTCGCCCATCAGGCGGATGGTCTGCTGCACGGCGTCGTCCTCCGCCAGCACGGCCCGGGCCTCCTCGCGCAGCTCGCCCCAGGAGGCGTCGATGTTCTTTTCGCACCAGCCGCGGACCTCGTCCGCATACTCGCTGTAGGAGTCCATCCAGCTGATTGCGGGAAAGTGCCGTGCGTGAGCCAGGGAGGCGTCGAGCGCCCAGAAGCACCGGATGAAGCGTTTGGTGTGCCGCGTCACGGGCTCGGTGAAGTCCCCTCCCGGGGGCGAGACCGCCCCGATGACGCTGATGCTGGCCGTCCGGTCGCCGAAGGTCCGCACCTTGCCCGCCCGCTCGTAGAACTCCGCCAGGCGCGTCGCCAGGTAGGCGGGGAACCCCTCCTCCGCGGGGATCTCCCCCAGCCGCCCCGACAGCTCGCGCAGGGCCTCGGCCCAGCGCGACGTGGAGTCCGCCATCATCGCGACGTCGTAGCCCATGTCGCGATAGTACTCCGCGATCGTGATCCCCGTGTAGATGCTGGCCTCCCGCGCGGCGACCGGCATGTTGGACGTGTTGGCGATGAGGACGGTCCGCTGCATCAGCGGCTTTTTGGAGTACGGATCCTCGAGCGACGGGAACTCCTCCAGCACCTGGGTCATCTCGTTGCCGCGCTCCCCGCACCCGATGTACACGACGACCTTGGCGTCGCTCCACTTGGCCAGCTGGTGCTGCGTCACCGTCTTGCCCGTCCCGAACCCACCGGGGATCGCCGCGACGCCTCCCTTGGAGATGGGAAAGAGCCCGTCGATGACCCTCTGCCCCGTGACCAGCGGCTCGTCCGGCAGCAGGCGGTCCCGATAGGGCCTCGGACGCCGGACCGGCCAGTGGTGATACATCATCACCGGCACGATGGTCCCGTCGTCGCACCGGACCCGCGCCACCACATCCGACGTCTTGCAGAAGCCGGAAGCGACGATGAACTCCACCTCTCCCTCCAGCCCGTAAGGGACCAGAACGCGATGGGGCACCAGGTCCGTCTCCTGAAGCTCGGCAATGACCGAACCGCCGCACACCCGGTCCCCCACCTTGCAGGTCGGGGTCACCGCCCACGAACGGGACATGTCGATCGGGTCGAGCTTCGAGCCCCGGCCCAGAAAGCCGCCCTCCTTCTCCATGAGGCGGTCCAGAGGACGCCCGATCCCGTCGATGATATGCCCCACCAGCCCCGGTCCCAGGCACACGGAAAGAGGCCGGCCAAGCCCACGGACGGGCTCCCCGACACGGAGCCCCGTCGTGTCCTCATAGACCTGAATGACCCCGCTGTCCCCATCCATCTGGAGGATCTCGCCCATCAGGGCAAGCTCCCCCACCTCCGTAATCTCCCCCATCGCAAAGCGGGAAAGCCCCGAGGCACGGACGACGGGACCGTCAATCATCGTGATGCGGCCCATCCGCTCGGCCGCTGCCTCCATGTTCTTCACCCCGATCTTCATCCTCTCACAGATCCGAATCTCCTCACAGATCCAACTCCACTCACAGCTCCGCAAGGACGGCTTCCGCCACCGAGTCCGTCATTTCCTCGATCTTCGCCCTCCAGTCCGCCGATATGCGCCACCCCTCATCCTCCGAGAAAAGGACCACCCCCCCGAGGATGGGCTCCGGCGTATCGTCGAAGCGGACGTCCAGCTCGGGGAAACGGGCCCTCAGGGCCTTGGCTATCCCCTCTCCCAGCGGGGCGTCCTCCGCACGGAGCCGCAGCCCCACCCGACCGCTGTGCAGGCGCTCGCAGACCTCCGCGGCGACGCCGGTCAGGATGGCGCCGTAATCGTCCCGTGCGGACAGCCCCACCAACGCCTTCTGCAGGGAGGCCAGAGCCTCCTGGACCAGGCCGCTCCGGAGGCGCAGCCGTTCCCTGTCCCGGCTGGTCCCGGCCTCCACGAGCCGCCGGTCCGAGATGTCCTGCGCCTGCTTCACCGCGTCGTCCCGGATACTCCGCACCGTCGCGTCCAGCTGCGCCGTGTGGTCGGCCAGCCAGCGCTCCGCACGCGCCTCCGCCTCCTTCAGGATACGCTCGCGCTCCTCCGCCCCCCTGGAGAGGATGGAAGCGCGGAGCCCGTCCAGTTTTTTCCTCTCGTCCCGGCCCCCGTCCGGGGCCGAAACGTGCGGATGCCCACCGGAAAGGGGGTCGCCCTCCCGCTTCATTCAAGCCTCACCCCTATCGCCTCGCGGATGTACCGCGTCAAAAAATCCTCTCCCCTCCGGCTCCCATGCCGATCCGGGATCTCGACCAAAAGGGGCAGGGTCCCGCTCCCGCGCATCTCGCCGACCTTGTCGGGGACGGTCTCCGCCACGATCTCCGTCACGAGAAGGACGCCGAGGTCCCTCATCGAAAGGGCCTGAGAAAAGGCCTTGAGGCTCTCCTCCCGCCCGTGCGCCACGACCCCCTTGATCCCGGCCAGCTTCATCAGCACCAGGGTGTCGTGGTTGTCGCTGATCAGGAAGGCCTTCATGGCGGGCCGCTCTAAATTTTTCCCAGGATGAACAGGGAGATGACGAGCCCGTAGATGGCGATCCCCTCCGCAAGCCCGATATAGATCAGCGTGGTTCCGAACATCGAGGGCTTCTCCCCCACGACCCCAAGCGCCGCGGCGCCGACGAACGCGACGCCGATGCCCGCACCGACGCAGGCCAGGCCCGTCGAGAGCGCGGCGCCGATGAAGCCCATCCCCGCCGCGGTCCCGGCGTAGGCCCCGGACTCCTGCGCGAACGCGGCCGCGGCAGAGAGACAAAGCATCAGCACGGACGCGCCCATCCAGGAGGCCAGGGCCGTCCTCGGGGCGCGGGGAACGCGCCCCGTCCTCCTTGTCCAAACCCCATAGCCGACCAGCACCGCAGAGAAAACCGCAACCCCAAGAACACTCAGCATCCCAACCGCACTCCCTTCCCGCAAGCAACACCAGCGAGCTTTCCTAAAATTTGACTTCGGGGCTTCATGGATTCAATCCGTACAACATTTAATCTGCGCCCCCTCAACCCGCGTGTCCCCGTTCCCGCGCGCTCCTCCTCCAGAGGACGGGACGAAACTCCCGCCCTCCGCCGCGATAGAACTTCCCGAAAAATTCGTAGTACTCCAGGCGCAGCGTCTGGATGAACACGATCAGGCCCTCGAGCCCGATGATGACGAGATGCCCCACCACCAGGACAAGCGCGTGGAGCACCTTGCCGCCGGGCACGTGCTCCACCATCTGCCCCAGCATGAACACCGCCGCGCAGAGCCCCGCATGGTTCAGGGCAAACGCCGCCAGACGCACGAACGACGCCGTGTTGCCGATGAAGTTCAGCAGGGCGTGGAAGACCGAGAACAGGTGAACCGCACCCCCCTCGTCCACGGACTCCCCCCGGAACACGCGGCGGGCCAGGACGTTTCCAAGGAGCATCGCACAGAGGAGCAGGAGAAGGGCGGCGATGAAGATCCGGCTCTCCCAGGAGGCGAGCGTCCCCTCGAGGGACAGGACCCCAAAGGCCAGGGCCAGCCAGTAGAAGGCCAGCCCCGCCCCCCCTTCGGGGGAGAACACGGCCTCGCCCCACCTCCTCCTGCGGGCCAGGGACCGGATTCGGAGGAGAATGCCGAGCGAGAGGAACGCTATTCCCACCCCAACCGCTGTGGGGAGGAGCGTGTTCACGTGTTTCATGGGGGATATCCAGAGGGGTGGGATCAGCTCCTCACTCCCGAAGACGCTGCCGTAGAGGATGCCGAAGAGGACCGCCGAGGCCCCGGCCACCTTCATGACGGACGCCAGGGCCCTCCCCATCCAGCCCCTTCGCTCCATCAGCCACGTGCCGAGGATCAGGGCGAGGCCGTGCCCCACGTCCCCGAACATGAATCCGAAGAACAGGCAGAAGCTGACCGAGACGACGAGCGTCGGGTCCAGCTCGCTGTAGGAGGGCAGGCTGTAGAGCCTCACGATCTCCTGGAACCGGCGCGCCACCGGGGTATTGCGCAGCAGGGTGGGAAGCTCGCTTCCCTTCGACTCGAGGGAGGCCCCGTCCTCCGTGAGGACAACGGTATGGGGCGCCTCCCGGCCCGCCAGAGCGCGCAGCTCCCCGCAGGCCTCCTCGGGCATCCACCCCGAGACAACCACCATGTCGTCGAACTCGCCCCCCATCCGGCAGAGCGAGTAAACGCGCTGCATGGCATAGACCATGCCGTAAAGCCTCTCCAGCTCGACACGGTTCTCCCCGGTATAGAGGACCGGCATGTCCCGGCACCTCCCGATCTCCGCCTCCAGAAAATCGAGGCGGGCGGACAGCTGCGCCCCGCCGCCGGCCGCGAGCTCCTGGATCGCCGTCTCGAACACGCGCATGTGCACCCCAGTCAGAAGCTTCTCCAGCGCCGCTCCATAGGAGGACTCGCAGAACGCGGCCACCGTCGTCCTCCCCTCCTCCTCGAAGAGCGGAAGGAGCAGGGCGGGCCCTGCGGAGGCTATCTCCCTCAGCCGCTGCCAGTTCTCCCCGGTAAGGCTCCCCAGGACCACCCGGCAGCAGGAGGATGACGCCAGCAGGGAGGGCGGAAGCCCCAGCGCCTCCAGGGCATGGGCGAACTCGAGCATGGCCCTGCAGCGCCCGTGCTCCATCCGAAGGTGCTCCAGCCTGTCCTGCCAGACCTCGGCCAGGCGCGAGAGCCGATTCACGCGCTCCTCCAATTCCGAAAAGGAAACCTCCGTAAAAGAAATCGCCGAAGAGGGAATTCCGGAGGCTCCGTCCGGCGCCCTTCGGCCCGGAGCCGGGGCCGGGTTCCCCGCCAGCCCCCTCAGCCGCTCCAGCTTCTCCAGCAGCGCGTCGCAGCGGCCGCTCCGGCAGGTCTGAATCCGGGAGCTCAGCCTTCCCCCGGACAACATCACCTCGGGGGACATCGGTTCAAAATCTCCGGTCTCCAGCAGCCTCAGTGCCATCGCCTCAATCTCGTCCCGGGGGCCGACAAGGGAGACCCCCGCCATCCTCACGACGGCCATCAGCGCCCGCCTCCTTCCCCACCGGCCAGGTCGTTCAGGATCAACAGCCGACCGACCCTCCTGCGGTCGTAATCGTATCGCACGGCCTCGATGACCGTGATCAGGTCCCGGACCTCGAAGCCCTTCAGCATCAGGTAGGCCCCGACGTTGTGCCATCCCGGAGCCCCGGACCGAAACACATCCCCGGCGACGCGGCGGAGGGCCCTGCACAGGTGAAGCTCCACCTCCGCCTCCCTGAGGGAAGGGTCCGCCTCGTCCGAACGGAAGATTCCGGCATAGGGCGTACCCTCCAAAACGTCGTCCCAGGCCGAAAGCTCCGAGAACGCGGCGCGGGAGAGCAGGCCGAAGTCCGCGCGGTAGCGGGACCGCGTCACCGTGGCCAATGCCTGTTCCGGCGACAGGCCGAAGAAACGCCTGCAGCGGTAGATCCAGTAGAGGTTCACCAGGTCCACGCGAACCCCCGCCAGCCAGGCGAGCAGGCGGCCCTCCACCCCCCCGACAGGGAGGACGGCCCCATAGAGGCTGTCGAGGTAATAGCGGTCCAGGACCATCCCCAGCGCGAAGGACACCCTGCAGGCGTCCTCCCCCGAGACCTCCGTCCCATCGTCTTTGACGGGGAACGTCTCCTCCAGCGCCACACGCAGGCGCTCATCCCGAATAGATGCCAGCATGGCCCCCGGCGTCTGCGCCGCCAGAAGCGCGTTCCGGTCCAGGAGGGGCGACCGGAAGTCCGGGAACAATCCGAACATCCGTTCCTCCTCCTGAGCGGCCGTGGGGTCGGAGCCGAAGCTCCGGCGAAAATGGTCCTTGAGGAACTCGATATCGTAGACCTGGAGCCACAGGTCCAGGAGGCGCCGATAGCCCGCCCCCATGTAGGAGCGGAACGTCAGGGCCTCGCGCAACACGGAGGTCCCGAGGCGGAACTCGAGCTCCGTCCGGCGGACGTCGTTCAGGGACAGGCCTTCCAGTACCTTCCCATAGGGGGTCGCGTCGAGGGACACCGCGACGGCGGAGACGGACGGCTGTTCCAGGAGGGCTCGGAAATCCTTTGACGACAGCAATTCGGACCGGCGCACCCGCGCTTTCGCGGACAGGGCGATGCGGCCTCCTCCGCCGAGAATCATCGTCAGTCTCCGCGGGAGGCGTACCGGGCGGCGATGTCCTCCGCCATCCCGGCTATCAGGGCAGGCGCCTTGCGGTCGTAGTTTTCGCGCATCCTCTCGCGCCCCCTTCGCCCCATCTCGGCGATGTGCAGCGCCTCCATCTCCGCGGACTTCCGCGCGGACTCGATCTGGGCCAGGGCGTCGCTGCGCGCGGCCTTCAGACGCGCCTCCCGGTCGCGGGCGAACCGCTCCTGAGCGCGCCGCATGACCTCCTCCGCCTCGCGTTTCGCCGAGTCCCGCCGCTTCCCCGACTCGTCCTCGGCCCTCAAAAGCACGCCCAGGACCTCCGTCAACGTCAAAACCATGTCACGACCTCCGAAAACAGCCCGAATGACGCGAAGCCTATAAGGCCCCTTCCCTACACCTCACGCCCCGAGGAGAGCTTTATGCGCGTCATGTCCTCGCGCTCGTTCTCCTCCAGGGCCGCCGCAATGGAGCGGACCTGGGCCTCGCAGCGGGGGATGAACACCTTCTCCAGCGCGTTGACCCGCCGCACCGTCCTGCGTATCTGAACGGCCAGCCGGTAGACACTGGTCTCCACCTCCGCCAGCCGCGCGATGAGCGGGACCAGGGAACGAGCCTGGACATACGCGTTGTCCAGGACGGAGGAGGTCCCCGACATTCCCCCCAGGGAATAGACGGGGCTGCAGACGGACGCCAGGGGATCCACCTCGGGAATGTCCATCCCCATGATGGAGCGCAGGCGGATCACGAACCGATCCTCCTCCGGAACGATGCCCGCGACCCTCTCCACGTTCTCGATCCCCATGGCGATATTCGCCATTCGGAGCCCCGAGTAGGCTCCGGCGAAGATATCGCGCATCCCGCTCTGCACCTCCCGAACCTCCTTGATCCTGCCCGCGAGCTCGGCCATGAGGATCCTTCGCTTCTGTTCCAGGAGATCGTGCCCGCGCCGCGCCAGCTTGAGCGCGGCCTGGATGCGGGCCATATCGCTGCGCGTCGCCGCAGTCTGCCTGGACATCTCTCATCACTCCCAACGGAAAAGGGGACCACCCCCGTGCTCCCTCACGCGGACCGGCGGTCCGCCCTCAGATTTTAGCGCAATCTTTTGTTTTTTACCCGGAAAAACGACCGATCACGCCCCCGCGGAGTAGCGGCCCGGGCCGGCCGGGATCGCGAGGCCGGCGGCGGAGAGCGCCATCAGACAGCCCTGGAGCGCCGCGAGGTCCAGGCCGCTCTCCGCCATCAGCTCGTCGGCCGTCCGGCCCCCCTGCCGCTGCAGCAGCGCCAGCACGACCTTCTCGTCCGTAGTGAGCTCGGGAGGATCCTCCGGCGGCGCCCCGAGGTCCAGCATCAGCTGTCCGTACCGCCCCGAGATGCTGCGGATGAACTCCTCGACGTCGACCAGCGGCTCCGCGCCGTCGCGCAGCAGTCGGTTCGACCCCCTGGCGACCGTTTCCGTGATACGCCCCGGAACGCACCAGACCTCGCGCCCAATGTCGAGGGCGAGGCGGGCGGTGATCATGGCCCCGCCGTCCTCCGGGGACTCCACCACGACGACGCGCCCCGCCATGCCCACGATGAGGCGGTTGCGCTCGGGGAAGCGCCAGGGGTCCCCGCCCGTGTCCATCGGGTACTCCGAGACCAGCGCCCCACGCTCCGCAATCCTGCGGAACAGCTCCCGGTGCTCCGAGGGATAGACGCGGTTCACGGCCGTGCCCAGCACGGCGACGGTCCGTCCCCCCTCCGCCAGGCACCCGCCGTGTCCGGCGGCGTCGACCCCGCGCGCCCCGCCGCTGACCACGAGGTAGCCCGAACGCGCGAGGGCACGCCCCAGGGATTCGCCGACCGACTTGGCGTAGAGGCTGCACTTCCGCGTCCCCACGACGGCGACGGAGGGCGCGCACGAAAAATCCAGGTCCCCTTTGACGTAGAGCCCGACGGGCGGCTGCGCGAGGTCCCTCAGCCGGGGAGGATATCCCTCGTCGTCGACCGTCAGAAAGCGCGCGCCTTCGCGCTCCGCCCTCTCCAGCTCCCGCTCCGGCCAGTCCCGCTCCCGCAGGAGCCCCTCCAGCTTCACGCAGGCGGACGGCCGAAGCCCCAGCCGTTTCCAGAGCGCCTCGCCATCCGTCCAGGCCGACTCGGGACCGTATTCGTCCCGCAGCGCCTCGAACGCGGACAGCGGGGCCCGTGCGGCGTTCAGCAGCAGCGCGGCCCGAAGCAGGGGATTCATGCCCCGGGCTCCTTACCCTCTCTGCCCCTTCACGAACCAGTCCCTGCCCTCGACCAGACGGGCCACGAGCATCGCGGAGCAGGTGTCGCCGGTGGCGTTGACCATCGTGGCCGCGGGATCGACCAGGAAGCCCAGGGTGGCGATGATGGGAAACGCCTCCGGGGGGAAGCCGTAGAGGCTCACGATGAGCATCTCGCCCACCAGCCCCCCGCCGGGGATGCCGGAGAGCACCACGCCGCTGAGTACGGCAACCGCAATGGCGCTGGCGAAGGTCCCCGCCCCCTCGAAGGGCATGTTGAAGACCCCGAAGAGGAAGGCGATCTTCAGGATGCCGCTCAGGCAGGATCCCTCCATGTGGGCCGTCGCCCCGATGGGGAGCACCACCTCGCCGATGTCGTCCGGTATCCCGATCCTGCGGGCTGCCTCCAGGTTCACGGGCAGGGTGGCGGTGCTGCTCTGGGTCCCCAACGCGGTCATGGCGGCGGGCAGGATGTTCCTCCAGAAGGTCGCCGGCCCCCTGCGCCCGGCCGCCCAGGCGGAGTAGAGGGTGAAGGCGGCGAAGAAGTAGGCGAGGGTCGTCACGTGGTAGATCACCATGGAGCGGAGATAGGTGCCCAGGAGGTTCGGCCCGAAATCCCCGACGAGGGCGGCGAAGTAGGCGGCCAGTCCGACCGGCGCGTAGTACATGATGATGTTCACCAGCTTCAGCATGGCGTCCGCCAGGACGGAGATCCCCCGCGCCGCGGCCCTGCCCCGCTCCCCCAGCAGCTGGAGGCTGACGCCGAAGAGGACCGAGAAGAGGATCAGGGGAAGCATGTGGCTCCTGGAGAGGAGGTCCTGGAAATCGCTGACGGTGATCGCCTTGACGATCTGATCGGCGGTGCTCAGGGGCTGCAGGTTCTCCGGCGGCGTCAGGGCGACGGCCGTCCCCGCAGCCGGGGGATAGAGCCGCACGGCCGTCAGCATGAGCAGGGCCGCGACGGCTCCCGTGACGAGGAACACCGCGACGAGGGACCCCATGACGCGGCGCAGGCGCTTCATCGAGGACATGTTGGACACGGCGCCGCAGACCGTCGTGAAGACGAGTGGGACGACGACCATGAACATGGCGTTCAGGAAAATATCGCCCAGGGGCTTGAACATCAGGGCTTCCTTGCCCATCGAGGCGCCCAGGACGCAGCCCAGCGCGATAGCGGCCAGCAGCGTCAGGGGAAAACGATAGGACCTCCAAAAGCTGTTTCCCTGTCTTTCCGACATTGTTGTACCCTCCATTGTTGTACCCTCCTTGCGACCCGACTCGGGTCATCGTCATGGACCGCGGCCCTTAACCCTCTCCCGACCGCAGCAGCCCCGGGAACCAATAGCGTTTGTTCGCCTCCTTCCTGAGCGCGTCCCAGGAGGCGAGGATGCTCACGGCCTCGTTGGCGACGCGGACGCTTTTGTCGATGCCCTCATAGCGGAACGTGTCCTTCAGGCGATGGGCCACCACCGCGAAGACCGCGCCGGCGCGGAACCCGTAGAGCCCCGCGAGCGTGAAGACCGTGGCGGCCTCCATCTCGAGGTTCAGCACCCCGGCGCGCCGCAGGTCGTCTATTCTGTCGCGGGACACGGACTGCGTGTAGCCGCCGAACCCCGGCCGGGCCTGTCCACAGTAGAAGGAGGCCGTCGAGCAGCCAACGCCGACGTGATAGGCCGCGCCCAGGCGCTCGCATGCCTCCACCAGCGCGGCGGTGACCTCGTAGTGCGCCTGGGCGGGATAGGAGAGATCGACGTAGTCCGGGCTCGTCCCGTCCCGGCGCATCGCGCCCGTACAGACGATCAGGTCGCCGCACTCGATCCCCTCGGCGATGGCGCCGCAGGACCCCACACGGATGAAGGTGTCCGCGCCCAGGGCGGCCAGCTCCTCGATCGCGATGGAGGTCGAGCCGCCCCCCATGCCCGTGGAGCACGTCGTCACGGGGACGGAGCCGATCATCCCGCTCCAGGTCCGATGCTCGCGGTGGTTCGCGATGAAGCGGGACTCGGTCCACTCTCCGGCTATGGCGTCCGTGCGTTCCGGGTCCCCGGGAAGGAGGACGTAGCGGTTCACGTCCCCTCTCCCGCAGCGGATGTGGTACTGGAGCTCGCCCTCCATCACGGGGCGCTCCGCGCTGTTTGAGCGCCAGCCTCCGGTCATGGTCTTTTCCTCCTCCCATTCCATCCTCAATCATTCGTATGCTTCGTTGTTTTTGCTCGCCTTGCCTACAAATAATTGAGAATGGAATCAGTAAAATTCTAGAGGCTCAGGATCCTTCCGGCTTTGTCCAAGGCCTCGACGATCTCGAACATGGTGGAGATGACGCCGGCCCCCACGCTGTCCGTGATCCCGAAGTGGTTGACGCAGGTCCCGCACACCAGGATGTTCGTCCCCTTCCGCTCCAGGTTCTTCAGGTGGTCGCACGATGAGGAGTCGAAGAGCGCCAGCTTCACGCCCTCGTTTATCAGGGCCACGGTCCGGGGCGGGACGTCCAACTGGGAGAACGCGCTCAGAAAACCTTTGACGAGGATCTCGCCGAGCTCCTCGTCGCTGCGTCCCAGGGTTTTGCCGGTGATCAGGACGGCCAGCCCCTCCGCAGGACGCGGTACGGGCATCGGAGCGACCGGCACGGGCACCGGGACCTGTGGCGCTGGAGCCTGTGATGCCGAAACGGGGGGCTCCGTTTTTCTGCCCGCCGTCAATTTCAGGCGGCCATCGTCGTCCTGAAGGAGGACCCGAAAGCCCCTGTCCTCCAGGAATCGTTTGACGTTCGTGGCCGCCTGGGGATTGTCGACGAGGACCTCCAGCTCCTCAGCCCCCTTGTCGAGGGCGGCTCTGGTCATGGCGACAGATTCCGGGCAGGCCCTGCCCGTGGTATTGACGACGATCATCGCGGTTACCTCCAGTTCCTGCCGCAAAAAAGCCCATGCAAAGCCCGACGATGGGGCTTCGCGAATTGAATCAGCGTTTCCTTAGAGCATTCGTTCCTTATTTTATTATAGAATGGTTACAGGAAACTATCCAGAGCACGACAGTGTGAGAGAGACGACGAGGAGCGGGCCTGCTTATGATCGAGGACATCAGGAAGAAAATGCGTGAGATCCCCGGCATGGACATTCTGCTGACGCAGGATTGGGTGTTGCCGTGGATCGGGGAGCTGGGGCGGGAGACGGTCAAGCGCGTACTGAACGGGGAGCTGACCCGCATCCGGAGGCGAATGCTCGCCGGCGAGGATACGGACGTCTCCGCGGACGCCCTGAGAAAAAATTTCGAGGCCCTGCTCTCGAGGGAGGGATGTCCGCGGCTGCGCCGGGTGATCAACGCGACGGGGGTGGTCATCCACACCAACCTCGGGCGCTCGCTCCTTGCGGAGGAGGCGGTGGCGGCCGTCGTCCGCGCGGCGGGGAGCTACAGCAACCTGGAGTACGACCTGACCAAAGGGGCGAGGGGCCAGCGCAACGCCCACGTCGAGGAGCTCCTCTGCGCCCTGACGGGGGCCGAGGCGTGCCTGGTCGTGAACAACAACGCCGGGGCGGTCCTGCTCTGCCTCGCAGCCCTGTCCCGAGGGACCGAGGTGGTGGTCTCGCGCGGGGAGCTCGTGGAGATCGGGGGGACGTTCCGCATCCCCGACATCATGGAGCTCTCCGGGGCGGAGCTGGTCGAGGCGGGGACGACGAACCGGACGCACCTCAAGGACTACGCCGCGGCGATCTCCGAACGGACCTCGATGCTCCTCAAGGTGCACCCCTCGAACTTCAGGATGAACGGCTTCACGGCGGCGCCCGAGCGCTCCGAGCTCGCGGCGCTTGCGCACGAGCGCGGGCTGCTCTTCATGGAGGACGCCGGAAGCGGCCTCCTGGTCGACGGCCGCGCCCTGGGGCTGAGCGGGGAGTGCGACGTCCGGACCTGCATCGAGGCGGGAGCGGACATCGTCACCTTCTCCGGCGACAAGATGCTGGGCGGGCCTCAAATCGGCGTCATCGCGGGGCGGCGGGGCGCGGTGAACCGCCTGAGGGAACACCCCATCCTCAGAACCCTGCGCGTGGACAAGATGACCCTGGCGGCCTTCGAGGCGACGATGCGCCTTTATGCGAAGGGGGACCTGGACCGAATCCCGACCCTGGCGATGCTTCGCCGCACTCCGAACGCGATGCACGCCCAGGCGCGCCGACTGGCGGCGAAGCTGAGGCGGGTCACGCCGGCGCGCGTGGAGGTCGTGGCGGTGGAGGACGCGGTGGGCGGCGGCTCCTACCCCGCGCTTCCCCTTTCGGGATGGGGGATCGCCGTCGGTGCGCACCCCGCCGGAGGGGCGGGACGCCTTCAGGCGCTCCTGAGAGAGCAGGAGGTCCCGATCGTGTGCGGTGCACGGGAGGACGCCCTGGTCCTGCACGTCCGCACGATCACGCCCCGGGACGAGGCGCTCGTCGTGGAGGCCTTCGCCCGCATCGGCACCGAGGGGGGGGAGGACGCATGAGCGCGGACCGCGAGATATCCCTGGTGCTGGGCACCGCCGGGCACATCGACCACGGCAAGACGACCCTGATCGCCGCGCTGACGGGCGTGGACTGCGACCGGCTCCTGGAGGAGAAGAAGAGGGGGATCACCATCGAGCTGGGCTTCGCCCCCCTCCGCCTGGAGGACGGCCGCGTCGTCAGCGTCATCGATGTCCCCGGACACGAGCGCTTCATCCGCCAGATGGTGGCGGGGGCCTCCGGAATAGACGCCGTGCTCCTGATCGTCTCCGCCGACGAGAGCGTCATGCCCCAGACCCGCGAGCACCTGGCCATACTGGAGCTCCTTGGGGTGCGGGACGGGCTCGTCGCCATCACAAAGACGGACAGGGTCGAGCCCGGTATGGCCGACCTGGTCCGGGAGGACGTCCAGGAGTTCGTCCGGGGAACTTTTCTGGAGGGAAAACCCATCGTCCCGGTCTCCGCGGTCACCAGAGAGAACCTCGAGACCCTGAAGCGCGAGCTCGCCGCCCTGGTGGACCGGGTACGGCCCAGAGCCCGCAAGGAAGCCCTCTTCCTGCCCATCGACCGGGCCTTCCCCATCTCGGGGTTCGGCACCGTCGTGACGGGGACCGCCTATCGCGGGACCGCCCGTACGGGGGACGAAGTCGAGGTCTTCCCATCGGGGCGCGAGGGCCGCATCCGCAGCCTCCAGGTCCACGGGCGCTCCGTGGACGAGGCCTTCGCGGGCCAGAGGGTGGCCGCCAACCTCTCAGGAATCGCGGTGGACGAGCTTGCCCGCGGGGACGTGGTCTGCCGGAAGGGCGTGTACTCCCCGACGCGCTGCTTCGACGCGCTGCTCCGCATCCTGCCGTCGGCCTCGGAGCCCCTGAAGCACTGGCAGAGGGTCCGACTCTGCATTGGGACGTCGGACGTCCTGGCGCGGGTGAGCCTGCTCCGGAAACGAGCGGTGGCCCCCGGAGAGGAGGAGCCCGTCCAGCTCGTCCTGGAGGAGCCGGTGGTCTGCACGGCGGAGCAGCGGTTCATCATCCGTTTCTACAGCCCGCTGATCACGATCGGCGGAGGGCGCGTCGTCTTCCCCTACTCCCACAAGCCCCGGGGCGCTGCGGCCCGGTCCGCGTCCGTGGCCCGCATCAGGGCGCTCGGTTCCGCCACCGCGGCCGACGACCGGCTGCGCTGCCTGGTCGAGGAGGCGGGCATGATGGAGACCCCACGCGCCGCGGTCCTGGTTCAGGAGGCCCCGGCCGATCTCGCGACCGTCGTCGCGCGCCTCGTCAAGGCAGGGGCCCTCGTCGAGCTGAAGGGGGAGCGTCCGCTTCTGCTCTCCTCCTCCCGTTTCGAGTCGCTGGAGGCCAAGGCCGTCTCGGAGCTGAAGGGCTACCAGAAGGCGTTTCCCTCCGAGTCGGGGATGCCCCTGGACGAGCTGATGCGCAGGCTCTCCCTGCCGGACGCCAGGGTGCTGCGTTCCTTCGCCGCGCTGCTCGCGGAGCGCGGGCGAATCGTGACCGGGGACAACAAGGCGCGCACTCCGGGCTTCGTCGTCCGCAGCGAGGGGGCGTTTCGCCGCAACAGCGAGGCCCTCGCCGCGTTCTGCCGGGCTCGGGGCTGGCAGCTCGCCACGCTGGAGGAGGTCCGCTCGGAGCTCCGCATGGAACCCAGCGCCTTCACCCAGCTCATCCAGAGCCTGAAGAACACGAGGGAGCTCGTGCTGTTGGAGGGCAGCTACGTCCTGACCTCGGAGATGGAGAACGCCATGCTCGACATCCTGAGGGGGATCGGCGGGAACGTCACCCTGGCGGCGGTCCGGGACGCGACGAACAGCTCGAGGAAGTTCATCCTGCCCGTGCTGGAGTACTTCGATTCCAAGGGCTACACGCGGCGCGTGGGGGACGTGCGCGTCGTGAAGGGCGCGTCGTGAAGTGAAGGAGATGCGAAGCTGAATGCTGATCTTCAAGGGTAACACGCTCCTGGCCGGGAACGGGGACGGTTCTTTCGACTGGCCCGACCGGCCGTCCGAGGTTCTGCGCTGTTCCCTGGACTTTCCGGGGTCCTGGCAGGACCTGACCGCCTGGTGCGAGGTCGGAGAGGACTTCGAGGCGCGGGGGGCGGAGTGGCTGGATCTGCGCGCCGTATGGCACCGTTTCGGGGAGGAGGCCTTTGCCCGCGCCGGCGCGGCCTACCAGTACATGAACTGGCGCCGATCCATGCGCTTCTGCTCGTTCTGCGCCGCACCGCTGGAGGCCCGAACGGAGGACAGGGGCCTGAGTTGCCCGGGCTGCGGCAGGGCCTTCTACGCCCCCTTGCACCCGGCGATCATCGTCGCCGTGGAACGGGACGGGCGGCTCCTTCTGGCGCACAACCGGAGCATGCCCGCAAAGCGGTACAGCGTCCTTGCGGGGTTCGTCGAGCCGGGGGAGAGCCTGGAGCAGACGGTGGTCCGCGAGGTCCGCGAGGAGGTCGGGATAGAGATCGGCGGCATCCGCTACTTCGGGAGCCAGTCCTGGCCCTTTCCCTCGTCCCTGATGCTGGGGTTCACGGCGCACTGGAGCTCGGGCGAGGCCATCCCCGACGGCCTGGAGCTGGACGAGGCCGGATGGTTCGCCCCCGACGCCCTGCCCAACGTCCCGCCGCCGCTCAGCATCTCGCGCCGCCTGATCGACGACTTCGTCCGGCGGCAGGGCGGGAGCGGACGGAACGCAGCGCATCCGGGCAATGGGAAGTGACCGGACAAAGAGTTCGGGCCCGCCGGTTGAACCGGGGGGCCCGAACTCTCGTCGACAACACGGTAACCGTACCGCGTGTCGACGTAAACGACTGACACGCCATTCAAGACCTGCCGGTCTTGAAGAGGCGGTCATCTGCTTAAACGCGGCATACGAACGATTTAGATATTGAAATTATTTCTTCGGCTCGGCGTCCTGATCCCCGAACCCGACGGCCTTCAGCCAGTCCGTCGGATAGCCGAGAACAGTCTGCTTCTCCTGGGTCGTCTCATAGCCATCCCAGTACTTGGACACAAGATGCCACGCCAAGGTCCACCAATCCTTGTGGACCTCTTCCATATAGCTGTCAACATGCTTCGTAATCATCTCGGACGCTTTCTTGGGGTCCTTCTTGTAGAGCTCGGCGGCCTTCTTCTCGAAGTCGGCCTGCTCCGCGAAGAACTTACCCTCAAGGCGCTTCTGCTCGGCACGGATGTCCTCGATCATAGCGTTGAAACGCAGGTCCGCCCAGTTGGCTGTGAAGTTGAATGCCCACCAGGTAGAATTCGTGTCGAACTTCTTGGGATCGGCATTCATATAAGTGTCCGGGACCTTCTGCGTGCCAGCGTAAACGGGTACGTAGCACGTCGTGATAGGCTGATCATACCCCAGCCAGGCGACCGCCGCCAGGGGCTCGGGCAGAGTATCGCGCACCTGGCCAATAAAGCTGTAGAAACAGCGGAAAATGTTGATCGTTCGGTTCCAGTCATTGTCCTTACGCCCCTCAGGCTTCTGGTCCTTCGTCAAAGCGTAGCGGGTCGGAGAGCCGAACGGCCCTGCATCCAGCCCTTTGGTCATATCGAAACGCGTCCCCTCCAGAACGTCACGGCAGAGCGCCATCAGATCCTGGGGCGTTACCGGCTTGTCGGGCTTCTGGAACAGCGGGTACTGCTCGGCCGCATCCTCCGCCAGCTTCACGCTGGGGGACAACAGATTGTAGGCCCGCCACTCGCGGCGCTGCTGGTAGTAGGGGGAGCCGTAGGGCTGAGGATTGTAGAGCTTGTGGAAGACGAAGGGCTCGCCCTCCTTCCACCAACCCTGCTCCTCGGCGAAGGACTTGACGTTGGATGAATACATATAGTTATCCTTGTCGTTGAAGTCGATCTCCGCGATGCGAGAGCGGTTGGAGCCCATCGCGTAGCTGTCGTCCGGGCAGCGCACCGCGGCCCAGACCGCGCCGGGTTTGCCGGACTCCGGCGTCCAGAGGGGACCGGGGCCTGTGATCTCGAACAGCCAGATCTCGTCCTTGTCGCCGACCGTAAGGGCCTCGCCGCCGTCGCCATAACCGTACTTCTCCGCCAGCTCGCCCATAACCTCAATAGCCTCGCGGGCCGTAGCAGCGCGCTGCAGGGCAAAGGACTGAAGCTCCTCGATCATGAACCATCCTTTTTGGCACTCGTTCTCCTCACGACCCAGCCATGTGTACTCGCCCATCACCACGGACTTCTCGTTCATGATGGGGTAACCCAGGTGGAAATAGGTGTAAGTCTCCTCAACCTGGGGGATCTCCCCCACCTTGACTAGCGGGGTATTTGGCTTAGTCTGGTAGCAAACATTCTTATAGACGGGAACCATCTCCCCCTTCTTGTGCTTGCCGCCATGGCGAATGTCCAGCCTGGCGTCATACCAGCCGTCGCAGGTGTAGGACACCAGCACGGACCCGTCGGCCGTCGCCTTCTTGCCCACCATCACCGACGTGCACGCCAGCGCCGCGCCGGCCATCGTCAGGCACAGCACCACACCCAGAACAAAAACCCTCATGCTTGACCTCATGATCTCTACCTCCCGTTCAATGTCGGCCCCGCTGCCCCATAGGAGCGGGGCCGCAATACGCTCAAGTTCCAACGCGTCCCCACGCGCACCGCGGGGCGCCGATCCCGAGTCCGCTTTCGGCCCCGGTTCTACTTCGGATCGTCGGGATTGGACGTCGCTCCGTAGTTCACGGCCTTCAGCCAGGACTCCGGAAGCCCCGCGTTCTCCTGGTCGCCCTCCTCGGTCATGACGTAGCCGTCGCAGTACTTCCCGATCAGATGCTCGGACAGTTTCCACCAATCCTTGACGATCTTGTCCATGTTCTCGGAGCAGTACTTCGTAAGGTACTCCGCGGCCTTCTTGGGGGACTGTTTGTAGAGCTCCTGGGCCTTCTCCTCGACGGACTTCTGGCCCGAGAACAGCGCGTTCTCGATGCGGTTCTGCTCCGCGTTGATGTCCTTGATCATGTAGTTGTACTTGAGGTTCGCCCAATTCGAGACGAAGTTGAACGCCCACCAGGCGGAGCTGCGATCGAAGACGTGCCGCTTGCCCTCGGAATAGGCCTGCGGCACGGAGGTCACGCCGCAGTAGATGGGCATGTACACCGACGTGGAGGCCATGTCCTCACTGAACCAGAGGACTCCGCCGATCGGGTCCGGAAGCCAACTGCGGGACTGGGAGACGAACGTGTAGGAGGCCCTGTAGACCGAGATATTGCGCTCCCAATAGACGGACTTCAGCCCCTCGGGACGCTGGTCCGAGTTCGCCCTGTAGTAGACCGGGCACTCGAACGGCCCGCCGGCCAGGGTCTTGCTGAGGTCATAGGGCGTCCCCTCGTAGGAATCCCGGTTCAGGCGAATGATGTCCTTCACGGAGAGCTTCTCGTCCGGCTTGACGAAGAGCGGGTAGATGCCCGCCGTGGGACTCAGCTTCTGAGAGGGGGCGAAGAGGTCGAAGAAGCGCCACTCCCTGCGTCCGCAGATCGGGTAGTGCCTCTGGGCATCCGGGTCGTCATAGGCGAGGCGATAGACAAACGGCTCGCCCTCCTTCCACCACCCCTGTTCCTTGGCGAAGTCCTTGACGTTCTCGGAGTACATGAAGTTCTCCTTGTCGTCCCAGTCGATCTCGCCGATGCGGGCGCGGTTGGCGATGACGCTGATGCAGTCGTCGGGGATGCGGCGCGCCACCCAGTTGGCGCCCGGCTTGTCGCTCCCGGGCTTCCAGAGCGGGCCGGGGCCGCAGATCTCGAACAGCCAGACCTCCTCGGGGTCCGCGATCGCCAGGGCCTCACCGGAGTCCCCGTAGCCGTACTTCTCCGCCAGCTCGCCCATCAGCTTGATGGCCTCGCGGGCCGTCTTCGTCCTCTGGAGCGCCAGGACCTGAAGCTGCTCGATCACCATCCAGCCCGCATCGCAGAAGGTCTCCTCCCGACCGCCCCACGTGGACTCTCCGATCATGAGCTGATGCTCGTTCATGAAGGGATAGCCGACATGAAAATAGGTGTAGGTGACCTCGGCCTGAGGGATCTCGCCCATCTTGATCAGAGGCTTCGTGGGCATCGTCTGGTAGCAGATGTTCTTCTCGATCGGGACCATCTCGCCCTTCTTGTGCTTGCCGCCCGGGACGATGCGTATCCTGTGGTCGTACCACCCGTCGACGGTGTGGCTCACCATCGCGGAGCCGTCCACCGACGCCTTCTTGCCCACCATGGTGGTGGTGCAAGCCAAGGCGCTCCCGGCGACGAGAAGGACCCCTATTGCGCCGCAACAGACAACCAGCTTCTTCATCCTACTGAACATAAAAAAACCTCCTTTAAGCAGATGACCGCCTCTTCAAGACCGTCAGGTCTTGAACAAGGTTTGCCTTGTCGGCTTTGCAAACCTTCGGTCCCTGGAATCAACCGTCCTTCCCAGCGGGAAGGGGAAAGCAAACCGACGGACGCCCGACGGCGTCAGTCGAACGCCACTCGCTCCGCCGAGGCCAGAGACGGGTCATGGAAGAACGCCCCCACGGACTTCTCCTTCACCTCGGCGTAGCGGGGTACCTCGGTGATGACCACGGCCCTGTCCGGATTCATCATCGAGAAGGTATCGACGCACTGGAGGAACGTCGAGAGATGACGGCCGACCCGGACGTCGATGTGCCAGCCGTTCTCGTCCATGGGCGCGTAGAGCAGCCCGTGCTTGCCTGCCTCCATGACGAACTCGTCCTTGCCCTCCAGCAGCAGCTTCTGGTCGGTGATGCCGCGGATGCGGTCCAGCATGGGCTCCGCGACCTCGAAGAGCAGGGACATCGCGGGCGTGTGGTCGCCGATCTCGCGGTGCGACAGGCCGTGCAGCGTCGTGGGGGAGAACTCCATGCCGATCGGGACCTCGAACTCCTGCGCCGTCAGGATCATCTTAGCCATGGCCGCGACCTCCTGGGCCTTCTCGTGAGCGACGATCGTGTTCTCGACCGGGTACTCCAGCTCCGCCTCGTGAAAGTCGATGGCCACGTCGACCTTCTGGGCGCGGATCATCTGCGCCAGGCCGTAGGTCGTACGCTCGACCAGCAGGCCGTTGGGTCGCCCCGGCCAACACCGGTTCAAGTTGCGGATGTCCATATAAGCCAGCATCTGGCGGCTGGGATAGTGCAGGTAGACCTCGGGGTCCGGCCAGGAGTCCAGGGGGCTCCCGGTGCGATCGCCCAGGCGCCACGTCTTCTTGCCCCATGGGGTCTTGATGTCATAGAGACTGGGGTAGGCCTCCCCGTTGCGGGAGTACTGCGACCCGCTGGTGTTGGCCCGGGTCACGACGATCAACCGCCCGGACTCCACGCGCGCGTTCTCGACCAGAACCTGCGCGGAGAGGTTCGAGGCCGGCTCCTCGGGGTGGGTCCCCCCGATCGCCAGCACGGTGCCGCCGGGCTTGCCGCTATCAAGGATGTAGATGTTGCAGTCATTGACAGTTCCGGCCAGGGAGGGCTCGTACCGGCTGAGCTTCTGGACCTCGGTCACCCCGGGGCCCAGGACCACCGTCTCCTTGTAGTTCCGCATCCCGTAGAACTCGAGCGCGCCCCACCCTGCGGCCAGGGCGCAGACGACGAGCGCCAGAACCTTGATCGCGTTCGTCCCCGAACCCACTTTTCCGTCCATCTTCTCGTCCATTTTCTTCTCCATCGTCCCGGCCCCCTACTTGATGTGCAGGAAGCGCAGCACGAACGGGATGAGGATCACCGCGTAGAGCACCGCTTCCTGGGCGTTCCGGGTCCTCTTGAAGTTCCACGCCAGGGCGCACGCAAAGAGCAGCGTCATGGCGTAGTAGCCGTAGTTGATTACCTGGTTGACAAAGATCATCAAAGCGTCGTTCATCGTTTCAAACCTCCAAATTCAAGCCCCGGGCGTACTGCGGCTACAGGGTCAGGAAGGCGAGCTGCTTGCTGTAGACCAGGAACAGCGTGCAGCAGATCGCGACGAACGCCATGGGCACGAGGCAGGCCACGACGAACTCGCCGAAATAGCGTCCCTTGTAGTCCAACTCCATCACCGAGGCACGCCCGACGACCGCCGTCGGGGGCAGGCAGTCCCCAATGGGCCAGAGCACCGACATCGCGGAGAGGGCGACGATGACGTCCATACCCTTCATGTTGAACAGCATGATCAGGGGCACGCCCAGCAGCGGAGCCACCGCGTACTGCAGGATGCCCTCCGAGACGGGCAGGATGATGAAGAGCGTCGCGAAGAGCACCTTCAGGGGAAGGACCACCACGCGGAGCGAGATGACCCCGCGCGCGCCGGAGAGCGCCAGCACCTGGATCAGCGCCCCGACAACGACCATGATACCCACCAACGGCAGCAGGTTGCGCACCGTCTGAGTCAGGATGTCCCAGACGGCGAGCTTCACCGGGGAGAGCAGCCAGACGACGAACGCGGAGATCATGAAGATCATCGGCAGCCCCAGGATGGGGAAGTCGAACGGCCGGACGCGCCCCGCCAGCAGCAGCGCGGTAAAGACCACGAACGGCGTCAGGACGCGCAGCCAATTCATGCGCTCGGGCGGCTGGGGAAGGCGCTCCATGACGTTCTCGTCCACGGGGGCGCCGCCCCTCCCGGCCAGCCAGAACATGGAGAACAGGGCCCCGGATATCGAGAGCACGGCCAGGGGGCCGTTGAAGCCGATATAGGGCATGTTGGCCCCGGCGGCGGCCATCATGGCCCAAAGGTTGATGGGGGGCGCGGCGGCGCTCATGGCGGCGGTCATGAAGATCGCCGCGGTCTTTCGGGTATCGTCCACCCCCATGGCGGTCAGCACGGAGCCGACCAGGGCGCCGACCGTCAGGACGCTCGTCGCCCCCGAGCCCGTCAGGGCGCCGGGGATCAGCATCACCAGGGTCAGCAGCAGGAGGCAGATGACCCGCTGCGTGCGGAACGCGCCGACGATGCGCCGGACGATGAAGGCCACTCCCCCCGAGTCCTTGACCAGGGCCATGAAGAACGTGGCGCTGATGAAGATCAGACAGACGTCGAAATACGTAAAGGTCCCTTCGACGAGGTGCCGTATGGGAACCTCCCCCGACCAGACCGCACCGTGGTAGGCGGCGGCGGCGATGGCCGAGGCCAGCATGGAAAGCTCCGTGGACAGCCGCAGCGCCTTCGCGATCAGAAAGACGGCGACGACAATCCCCAGGATGATATAAGCATGATCGTACATCGGGTTCTCCCTTCCGAACAGGAAAAAGGGCGGACAGGAAAAAAGGGGAACGGGTTTCCTTCGGTCCCCCTTCCCCTCGATTCTCCTCGCTTCCCTACTTCATCTCCGCGAGCTTCGCGCCGATGCCCAGGGCATCCTTGACGACAATCAGCTCCTTGCCCAGTTCCTTGGCGTAGTTCGTGAAGAACCCATCGCTGTCGCTGTCCTGAATCACCAGGATGACGTCGGCCAGCGGCATGATCGCCTTGATCGTTGCCTCGTCGGAGGCGTCGGTACGCCGGGCCATGCCCTCGACGTGAGCGCCGATGACCAGGATGCCCTTCGCCTTCGCCGCCTCGATCAGGGCCTTGCAGCGGGCAATCTCCTTTTCGACGTTGGTGCCGGCCGCCCCCATGCCCTTCATGCTCGTTCCCGTGGTCACGACGAGCGTCTTGCACTCCTTGCCCCCGAGTTCCTCGGCGGTGATCGTCTTGCTGTCCTCGACCGGGGTGACCTTCGCCTGCATGGAGGACATCTTGACCATCATGGCCCCGGGGCTCTGGCCGCAGGTCGTCGCAATCATCGGAGTCTCCACCTTGGGCAGGTCCGCCGCCAGGGCGGGGCTCACCGCCAGGAACGCCGCAAGAACGGCCAACAACAATCCCATCTTCTTCATCGCTACGATTCCTTTCTCTCCTTTTCGGAGCCAGATCAAATGTGAATATCACTAAAACGACTGCGCCCTTAATTATAGCAATCCATACTCGTCCAGACAAATATAATAAATGAGCGATCGAAGGCTGACTTAAATTCCGCTACAATTCCGCGCTCCCCTCTTCCCCCGGCCCCGGCTCCCAGGTCCAGCGGCGGTGCGTCGCCAAGACCAGGGCGAACAGCGCCAACCCGAGGATCGACGCCATGGCGGAGCCGCGTGCGGCGAACTCCGGCCTTCGCTCCTCCCAGCCTATCCCCTCCGCCTCCGCCAGGACGCGCAGGTTCAAAAGGTACAGGACCGGACGGCCCGCCCTCAGGGCCATGCCGATCACCCCGTTTCCGGCGTGAGGCCCCTCCCCCGGCGCGAGCACCCCCGGCACGAGGCTCATCGCCGCGGGGTCCGTCCCGATGTTGCCCTCCGACCCGCCGACGCTGACGACCAGCTTCGCCGGGGCCTCCGAACCGTCCCCATCAATCAGGCGCATCTTGCGGTCGATCGCCTCGTCCAGCGTCGCGTTGCGAAACAGCTCCACGCCGTCCGAGCGGGCCGCCTCCGCCAGCAGCGCCCTGGCCTCCTCCGGCATCCCGAGGCCGTTCTCCTCCTCGCCGCCCAGGGTGTAGAAGGCGGGCTTGGCATCGAGCCCAAGGAAGCCGCCCCGCCGCAGTATCCCGGCAAGGACGGGCCAGGGGGACTCCGGTCGGTTGGCCCCCCAGGTGGACGAGCCCAGCGAGACGGCGAGGCCGACGCGCAGTCCGCGCGCCTCCGCCGCCGCCAGCACGGAGTAGAGCAGCCCCGGAAAGGACGACGAGGCCAGGACCGCGATGCGGTCCCCCTCCTTCAGCCCTTGAGCGTCGAACCAGCGCAGGGCCCGGACAGCCCACAGGGGATCCGTGGCGCACCGCTTGGCCTCCAGGGAGCCGAGCGTGGTCGTCGTCACGCTCCACTCGACGCCGATGAAGCCGCTTCGATAGGGGTCGGCCCCGACGTCCGGGGAAATTCCCCCGCGCTCCAACGCCTCCCACAAAAACGCCTGGGCGGACTCAACCTTATGATAAAGCCGGGACTCCTCCACGCTCAGCGGCGTCTTCTGCGCGCTCTGCGCGGCCCAGAGGGCGCACAGCGCCGCGGTCAGGAGCATGAGCCGCGCCGGGGCCCCCGGGCCGAGGAGCGTCCCGAGCCGCCGAAACCGCCTCATCCCGTCACACTCCGGATCAAGCCTGCGGCAAGCACCGCCGCGACGGTGCAGGACAGCGCGCCGCAGAGGGTCATCGCCGCACCCTGCCGTTCCGCGTCCGCGGCGACGAGCCCCGGCACGACCCAACCGATCCCGAGCGACGGGGGAACGAACGGCGCCAGGGCGAGGCGCACGGCCAGCGCCAGCAGCATGGCGGCCCCGACGCGCTCACGCCCGTACAGCCCGAGGAAGCGGGCCAACAGACCCAATGGAACGGCAAGGAGGACGCCCAGCAGCAGGGCCAGTCCGACACGGTGCGGCGAGGCGGCATGAAGGGCCAGCAGCCCCGGCGTGATCAACCCGCCGCAGCCCCAGCCCGTCCGCCGGCCCCAGACCAGCCCGAACAGGACCCCGAGCCCGACGACGAGCCCCTCCCGGAGGACCAGGGATGCAGTCGGGGCCGGGACAAGAAACAACTCGTTCATGACAGCTTCACATCCTCACATCGGGCCAGAAATTCCAGCGGCCACCCGGCGACGTTGCCGCAGGCGAAGACACGACCGCGTCCCCGGCGCCACACCTCGAACGACGGCGCGTCCGTGATGCCGTCCTCCCAGCCCAGATGCGCGAAAGGGGCGAAGGGGAGCGTGAAAAAAGGGCCCCTTGTCCGGGTGAAGACGGTCCGTCTCCAGGACCGTGACGCTATCCAGGGCAGGAAGCCGCGCAGCCGCTCGGGACGGTCCGGGCGGTGATGGTACAGCAGCGTCGTCTCCGAAGGGTCCCAGCCCGTCTCCCCAAAAAGGCGCCCGGTGCTCTCCACCTCGTTGGCGGAGAAGGCCGCGGCCAGAAGGTCCTCCCCCTCCCCCAGCACCCGGAAGTCCGCGATGTCGGGGGACAGGGCCGCCATCTCCAGCCGCGCGGCGGAGAGCCGTTCCGCGGGGATCCCGCAGAGCGAGAGCGCGTGGAGCGCAAGAGCCAGGTTCGCCTCACGGTGCGATGCCGGCGTTTCCGGTCCGGACAGGATGTACAGTGGACAGCCGCGCTCACGCAGAAGGCTCGTCAGCCCCGGATGAGCGGTCTCCGGTCCGCCGGACACTGGGACGCCGCGCGGCACCCCTTTCGCCAGGGCACGCGCCGCCCCCTCGATGCCCGGCCCCCAGGCCTCCGCATGGTCGGACCGCAGCGTCGTCCACACCACCAGAGTCGGACGCAGCCAGGCCCCCGCAGCCTCCTGAAGCTCCGGGGCGACGGCGCTGTTCTCCATGACGACGGCATCCGTGCCCCGCGGGACCTGCGCGAGCCACCAGCGCATCTCCCGGACGTGAGCCGGCGCGGCGCGGCGGATCGTCCGGCAGCCCGATGGGGACAGCTCGCGCGGGAGGACCCCCGTGATGCGCGCACAGGACCTGAGGCCGCACGCAAGGAGCCCCGCGTGCAGCAGGCGGACGAGACTGCTCTTGCCCCGCGTCCCCGTGACGAGGATGCGCAGCGGAACGGAACTGGGATCGAACGACGTGGACAATGGACAGCCTCCCCATCCTGATTGCCGTGAGCGCGGGCACGAACGGCCTCGGAGCGCCCGTTCATTGTACTCCGTTTTTGGGAGAGAGGCTGTAAAAACTCGAAAAAAATTCGGCACCGGGGAGTTTTACGGACGGCGCAGAGAGCGGCTTTATGCTATGCTTTTTGAAACGGCTCAGTTTTCCGGGGACCGAAGTGTCCCATGATCGAAGGGCAAATTGAAGGGCAAGGAGTGTTATTCATGATCATCAATGTGAACGAATTGGCGTCTCTGTTCTCGGACATCGGCAGCTGGATCGGCATTCTGCTCATCGTGCTGCTGATCCTGTCCTCGTCCGTCAGGATCGTGCCGGAGTACAAGCGGCTGGTCCTCTTCCGGCTCGGACGGCTGGCCGGCAGCCGCGGACCCGGCATCGTCTTCATCATCCCGGTCATCGACCGCCCCGTAAGCGTGGACCTGCGCATCCTGACCATGGACGTTCCCGTCCAGGAGGTCATCACCAAGGACAACGTGCCCATCAAAGTCAACGCGGTGGTCTACTTCCGGGTCCTGGACCCGTCCCACTCCGTCGTCGAGGTCGAGAACTACGTCCTGGCCACCAGCCAGCTGGCCCAGACCACGCTGCGCTCCGTCGTCGGGTCCGTGGAGCTGGACGAAGTGCTCTCCTCCCGCGAGAAGATCAACCACGAGCTCCAGAAGATCATCGACGAGCGCACTGACCCCTGGGGCATCAAGGTGAGCGCCGTCGAGGTCAAGGAGCTGGAGCTGCCCGAGGGCATGAAGCGCGCCATGGCCCGCCAGGCGGAGGCCGAGCGCGAGCGGCGCGCCAAGATCATCGCCGCCGAGGGCGAGCTCCAGGCCGCCGCAAAGCTCTCCGAGGCCGCCAGGCAGATGGAGGTCTCGCCCGTCACCCTGCAGCTCCGCTACCTCCAGACCATCCGGGAAATAGGCGCCGAGAAGAGCTCGACCACATTCTTCCCCATCCCCATCGACCTGGTGCGTCCGTTCGTCGAACGGGCCTTCGGCGGCGCCCAGGACAGCGACGCCTGATGTGTCCGTGCGAAGAACCCCTGACCATGAAATAGTATTGACGGCCGGACCGTCAGCGAATCCCTGAAGGCGAGATCTGCCGCAAACCTGCGGTCCGGTTGTTTTTACCAAATGTCGAATGAATGGAGGAGTCTTTTACGGGGCTGGATTCTCAAGCCAAATGCAACAGGCAAATTGAAAAAAGCCTCATTCGGGGTACGAAAGCCGAGGCACTTTCTTGGACGGTTGTTCAGGCGTTTTACAATCCGCGGAACATCGTCGTTCCGAACCTCTCGGAAGTCGATCCTCTTGAGCAAACAACGCACGAATGAGTCCGTGTTTCCAGGGGCTGTGAGGTTTGACCCTGCGCCGGTAACTACTTCATTTCTTTCCACTCAAGAATATATTCTACTTCCAGTTTATAAGGCCACAGGGCAATCAAAGCATTGACAACCCCCTCGATCCATTGTTCTTCTTGAGGCAATAAATAGGCAATTTCAATCGCTGCCAAAGATTTATACTTTCCCTTATAATAGGGTAAAAATATTATTGCTCCCAGTTTTTGATGAATTATCTCTCCCAAAGGATCGCGATACATTTGCACCCTAATCTGTTTAATTTCCGTCATGGGGATCTCGGAAACAAAAAGATTGCCTGCCTTCAATACCTTCTGATTTAGATCAAGTTCTATAGAGGGAGTTATCCTCATTACGGAAACACACAATTGAAGGAGAAAAGTCCAAAAGAATAAAATCAATCCGCAAAGATGCCAACGAATATTGGGCTGAAAAATAAGAAACAAGGTCACGCCTTTGAAAAAAAGATCTCCCAACGGGAATCCACGTGCTGCAGAGCTCCTGTATTCCTGCCAAAAACTCGGACGGTATCTCATAACATCATCCCGATAATAGAACCCCCGAGTAAAAATATTGGTCGAAATAGGTGTCCCCGGCGGAAGTTTTGCCATCCATTCCTCTCGTGTTCGATACCGATAACCTTTTTCGCCCTCTTTTTTCCCATTGTTCCTCGATAAATCGTTATCCACTGCCTCCTCGGATTTTTCAACCATTTCTTTTCCAGCGACATTTGGCTCCAATCCAAAGTTACGGTCTCTCGATATCATCAAGGAACTTGGGTCTATATCCTGGTTTCCCCAGAGCGTTATGGAAATCGGCTCAGGCCACAGGGCAGCCAAAGATTTGCAGATTACCTCTGCAAGCCTCTTCTCATGAGGCAACAGGCAAACAAATGGCACCTCCTTGAAAGCCATATCCTTATCACGATACCTCAAAACAACTTGCGCCCCACGAGAACGAGCATACCAAGGCCCTTCAGCTATAGATTGTATCTCCTCAAAAAACGTCATCGGCACGCTTAAAGGCTTGATATATCCAAAGTAAATCATTTTTTTGTTCAGGTCCAGTTCTACAGGAGAAGGAAACTTCATTCGTAACGCGGTCATCACAAGCTGAGGCAAAAAAACAAAAGAAGACATCGTCCATCCCAGCAGATTCAAAACAGACCCAATCGGAAAAAAACCGATCAAACACAGACATAAAGCCTTCGTAGAAACATCCAACCACCCAAGACCTGCGATATAAGGAATTTCCCATATTCTCACGATCCCGGGCCGGTACACAATTCCCCTTCGGTTATAGAAAAATCCTCTTGAGAATATCCATTTCGAGACAGGAGCAGTCTTCGGGAGCCTCGCCAACAATTTATCTCCCGTCAAATAATTAAATTCCTTGCTGTCCCTCAAAAAAGCTCCATATTTTTCATATATTCTGCGTTCATCCTCCGGAGTCACAAGAGACATTTTTATTCCTCCATCCCTTCGCACTTCATGGCAAAGCGAATGTGTTATATCGTGTCTTTATGCGCATTTCTTGCGTTTACCGTTCCGTCCGTCTATCCATTGTCCCGATAATTCCCAAGTCAAACGGACATGAATGCCTGTTTCTGTTTTGATGTCCAGCTGCCTTTTTGCCCGTATCCCGGTATTGATCCTATCACCTATTGTTTAGGTTTGGGCTGTCGCAATCTCTTGGCAGTTTCGGACTGGAGTTGGGCAAGCCGCGCGTCCTTTTTTAAATGAGGAGAGAGCGCACTCAGCGCGGCAATCCCGTTGTAAAGCCTCTGCAATTCTTTTCGACCGCGTGCATCGTAATGCTCGGCCAGGCCCCGGGCAATTCGGATCTGGCGCTGTTCCTCCGACTCCCAGGAGGGCAGAAGGTTTCCGCTTGTTCCATCAAGGACTTCTTTCCAGATCCGGCTCGTTTTCGTGTAGGCTTCGCCGTAACGTTTTGCGGATGCCTTATCCCCCTTACAGGCGCAGAAAAAGGTCATCCGCATGGCGGCGTCGATCCAAGTGGGCATGGAATACATTCCAAAAAAACCGGACTCTTTGATTAAGTCCTCGATTCGTCGATAGAGCTTGGTTGCGGTCTCCATCCGGCCAGCCCTTCCATAAGCAGCGAGCAAATCCCCGGCAGCCTCGGCCTCGATTCCCAGCAGTTCGATCTTATGCAGCATCGGGTCTCCCCGCCAATCTCGCGTCGAACCACTTCGGTCCTGAAGCCACCGCAGCTCGTCGTACCAATTCTGAGCACCATTCAAGTCCCCAGACGCAAGATATCCTCTCAGGATCTGCCGCGCCGCCGTCATGGCATGCTTCATCGCCGTCGGTTCCTCCAGCGAAGTTGCCGAAAGCCCCTCCCTTATCCTCCGTTCATAGAGCTCTTTCGCCGCATCGAGGTCCCCCACATCGACGTCGCCGGAGATCATGAGGAGTAGCCCATCCTCCCGATCCTTAGTCACCAGGGAACGGATTTTTTTGCTTTGGGAGGGTCGGATGAAACGCTCGGACAGGGAATAGAATTTTTCGAAAAACTGCAGGGCTCCCGGCATATCCAAGGCTTCGACTCGGGCGGTCACCAATGTTTTGAGCGCGGAGAGCTGCCAACGTGCCAAGTCCTCCCACAGACGTTCTTCCCCCTTCTCCGTGCCGTCCGACTCCGACGAAAGGGCGAGCAGTCTGCTGCAAGTCTCTTTGGCCTTATCCCAATCCTCACCTGTATATAAATACATGGAAACCAGCTTGGCCAGGGTCTCGGCCCGCATTTTAAGATAATCCTCAATGGTGGAGAAGGACCTGACCAAGTCTGCGGCATCGCGAAGCAGAGTATCCGCCAATAAAAAACTATCCGGCTTTACGCAGTACCAGGCCCCCCACACCGCTGCGATCAGGTGTTCCTGAGCCGATTTCGGATCGTCCGGATATGCCGTCCGCAGATCCTGAAGGCGCCGATAAATTCGTTCCCCTTCGTCGAAGCGTGTATGCTCCAGAAAACCCAGGGTCGCCTCCCGCAGTCCAGCGACACCGATGCGGAAGGTATGGATATCCATCTTAAAATCACGCCTCAGGACATCCGCCTGCTCGATGTACGCAAGCGCATCGTCAAGCCTGTTCGGTTCCTGTAAGTAGTAGAGCATAAGGTAAGCGCCCTGGAGCTTCCTTCTCTCTATTCTGTATTGTCCGGAGAGGGGCTCGGCGATTTCCAGCGCCGTACGATACGTCTCCTGGGCTCCATCGATATCCCCGCTTTTCCCCTGGGCAATCAACAGATCCAGTGCAACATCCATCTGCTTGTCCGTCAAGGCGATGTCCATGGAAAATCTTCTGTTGAGCTCCGCCAGCTTTCCGTAACATTCCTCTGCCGCCTCGATTCCCCTGTCTTTCAGAACCGAGCGTACCTCCAAGGCCAGACGATACGCCTCATCAAGCGCAGCCTTTTGGTCCCCGAAGAACAGACGACATTGCAGAACACAATTTTGAACCCGAGGGAAACTCTCCAGATACCCGCCTTCATGAAGCCGAAACGTACCGAACGCCAACACGCAAAGGAAAAGGAACGTCCAGAAAAGCTTTCTCCTCCAACTCATGTTCTCACCTCCAAATCGGCTTCAACCCGAGGCCCCTTCACCGAAAGTACTCGAACAGATAGCCCAGGGAGATGTCCTCTACCCGGGCCTGGTGGAAGCGGTCGTAGAGGCGCCGTTTTCCCTCCTCGAGCGCGGGGGAACGGATGCCCGTGCTGATGGAGACGGAGGCCTCGATGTAGGCGGCCAGTTTGTCGCATATCTCGATGATGTGCCCATCCATGGGGTTGTAGCAGTCCCGATCCAGCTCCCGGGGGATGTCCCCGGCGTGCCGCTGCACGGGGTCGATCTGCCCCTCCTGCCAGGTCTTGTTCGTGAACTCCTCCTCCGTGTACCAGCGCAGCTCCCGACGCCACCCCTCGGGCAGGAGGGGGAAGATGCGCTCCTCCATCGCCTCCCTCTCGTAGCGTCGGATCATCTCGTCAAGGCCCTCGACGGACGCCTTGACGGGGGAGATGATGTCCCGCGTCAGCACCTCGGGAAGGTCGTGGAAGAGCCCCCCGAAGAAGTTGTTGTAGAGACGTCTGGGACAGACCCCGACCTCGTGCGAGACCATCCAGGACACGAGGGCGACGAAGAGGAGGTGCCCCAGGACCGAGGTCTGCGGGATCCGCGGGGTCTGAGCCCAACGCCTCTGGAAGGTCAGCTGCCCCACCAGCGATATGAACCCCCAGAGCCTGGAGTCCGCGGGGCTCTCCAGGATCTCCCGCGCGGCGGGCAGGTCGATCCGGGAGATCTGCTCGTCGATCTCCCGTCGCGTCTGGTCCACGCCATACATGTCGGCGCTCCAGTGCAGGATGAAGCTAAACTCCCATTTGGTGGCGATGTAATGCGCCGCGCGCAGGATGCTCCGCTCCAGCCCCTCGGGTTCCGCACGGTGATAGGCGCGGAAGCGCCGGGCCACCTCGGGCGAGAATGCCGTCAGATCGGGCTCCAGCCTCCTGCAGACCCACTCCCCCAGCTGCTCGCGCGTGGCGCGGTCCTGCATCAGCTTGTGGAACACGGGAGGCCGGATGTCCGTGACGACGACGCGGTACAGGAACTCGAAGATCCCTCCCTCGATCAGGGCGTTCCAGTCCACGACACGGCCCGCATCCTCCTCGGCCCTGCCCAGGACCCAGGCGGCGACCATCTTGTGGGCCTGCTTGCCCAGCTCGGTGAAGACGGCCGGATGCGGATGGTCGTTCCACCGCTCGATGCTCGCAGCCGCAAAGATGTGCTCCAGGAGCGGGCGTGTAATCATGCCCGCGCCTCCGCCCCCGCATCGTGGATCTGGCGGACGATGCGGGCCGCCAGATAGCCGGCGCTCAGGCCGTTGTCGATATTCACGACGCTCACGCCCATGGCGCAGGAGTTCAGCATGGTCAGCAGAGGCGCGATTCCGCCCAGGTTGGCCCCGTAGCCCGTGCTGGTGGGCACGGCGACCACCGGGCAGCTCACCAGCCCCGCGACGACCGTCGGAAGCGCCCCCTCCATCCCCGCGACGGCGACGATGGCACGGGCCGACCGCAACGTATCCAGGTGGGCCAGCAGACGGTGCAGGCCCGCGACCCCCACGTCGTAAAGACGCGTCACGTCGCAGCCCATGTACTCGGCGGTCAGCGCCGCCTCCTCCGCCACGGGCACGTCGCTGCTGCCCGCGGTGACGACGGCGACGCCCCGGCAATGGTCGGACGGCCTGCGCCTCAGCCCGGAGAGACGCGCCACGCCGTGGTGAACGGCATCCGGAAGCTCCGCGGCGATCACGGCGTGCTGCTCGGGCGTGATGCGCGAGAACAGCACGTTCTCGGAGCTCCCCGCAAACGCGCGGGCGATGGTCCGAAGCTGCTCGTCGCTCTTACCGGGACAGTAGACGATCTCGGAGAATCCGGTGCGCGCCGGACGGTCCGTGTCCAGCTTCACCTCCTCCCCCAGCCTGCTGAAGGCCCGTTCCGCCGCCGCCCGAAAAGAGCCGTCGTCCCCAACCACCCGATTGCACTCCCCGCCGTTCCGATGCTCATCCATACAGAAAACCCCTCGCCGTAAAAACGAAAACGATAAGACTCGGGGCATCGCCCCGAACCCCACCAAAGGGACTCGTCCCTTTGGAATCCCATCCGAAGAACGCGTCCTCACCCTGCGGACGCCCGGCCCGGGTGAAGGACCAGGTGGGCCTCCCCGACCAGCGTCCCGATATCGACGGAAAACTCCCGGGCCTCCCGCGTCAGCCAGCAGAGAAACTCCATGTTTCCCTCGGGGCCCAGGATAGGGGACCAGGTCAGGCCCGCGACAAAAAAACGAGTACGCCGTGCGGCGAAGTCCGTCACCTCGTTCAGGACCGCGGCATGGATCGCGGGGTCCCGCACCACGCCGCCCCGCCCCAGACGCTCACGGCCCGCCTCGAACTGAGGCTTGACGAGGACCAGGGCCGACCCGTCCGCGGACAGGAACGCGTCGATCGCCGGAAGAATGAGGGTCAGAGAGATGAAGGAGGCGTCGCAGACGGCGAGGCTGACCGGCTCGTCGAAGTCGGCGGAGGTCAGGTTCCGGGCGTTCGTCCGGTCCATGACGGCGACACGCGGGTCGGAGGCCAGGCGCCAAAGCAGCTGGCCGTACCCGACGTCCACGGCGTAGACCCTCCGCGCGCCACGGTCCAAAAGGACGTCCGTGAACCCCCCGGTGGAGGCGCCGATGTCGACACAGACGCGGCCATCCGCGCCCAGAGGAAAGACCTCGAAGGCCCTCAGCAGCTTGTGGGCGCCGCGGCTGGCCCAGCGCCGCCCCTCCTCCACCTCCAGACGGCACTCCGGGGACAGGGGGGTCCCCGCCTTGGTCACAACCGCGCCGTCGGCCCGAACCTTCCCCGCCATGATCAGCGCCTGGGCCCGGTTCCGCGTCTCGGCCAGGCCGCGGTCCACCAGCAGCTTGTCCAGACGTTCCTTTCGGGACATCCTCTCGGGCCGCGCCCTCAGGCCGTGTGGGCCCGCACGGGCAGGACAGCCCGGCACTCCGAAAGGATGTTCTCGGCCGTCAGGCCGTAGAGCTCCCTCTGCTCGGGGATCGTCGCGTGCGGGACGCAGACGTCGGGCACACCGAAGCATCGCAGGAGCGTCGTATACCCGCCCTCGGCGATCCGCGCCGCAAGCGCCTCGCCGACCCCGCCGGCGAGATAGTTCTCCTCCGCGACCGCCACCATCGGATAGCGCCGCAGGGCCTCGTCCAGGAACTCCGCGTCCAGCGGCTTGAGCCGCCGGATATCGAACACGGCGGGCACGGGGAGCCCCGAGGCCCGGGCCCGCTCATGGACGTCCAGAAGGATGTGAACGGCGACGCCGTGCCCCATGAGCGCCCAGCCCGTCCCGCTGCGCAGCTGCACCGTCCCCAGCGGCTCCCGCCCGGAGAAGAGGTCGTTCCGGATTGGCAGGGAGCCGCGCGGGTAGCGGATGAGGGTGGGGCCGCTCCGGCTCGCGGCGTGGGCCATCATCTGGCGCAGGGAGGCCTCGTCGGAGGGGGCGTACACCTCCAGGTTCGGAATGGCGCGGGACCAGGAAACGTCGAGCAGCCCCTGATGCGTGTCCCCGTCCGCCCCCACCAGCCCGGCGCGGTCGACCATGAGGACGACCGGCAGGTCCTGGAGGGCGATGTCGTGGGTCAGCTGATCCATAGCGCGCTGGAGAAAGGTGGAGTAGATGAAGACCCAGGGCCTCATCCCTCCGGCGGCCATCCCCGCAGCCAGGGTCAGCATGTGGCTCTCGGCGATCCCGACATCGAAGAACCGGTCGGGGAACTCGGAGCGGAAGTGCTCCAGCTTCACGCCCGTCGCCATGGCGGCGGTGAGGCAGACGATGCGCGGATCGGCCTTCGCCAGCTGCTCCGTCACAGCGGACGCGGCCTCGCTCCAGGTTCGCGCCTTGGGGCGCTCCGCCTCGGAACGGGGCGACATCTGATGGTACTTCGTGGGGTTCTCCTCGGCCTCGGGCATCCCCCTGCCCTTGACCGTGTTGAAGTGAAGGAGGACGGGCCGGTCGTAGCCCTTGGCCAGCTCGAAGATCATCTCGCAGGCCGGGATGTCGTGCCCGTCGAAGGGGCCCCAGTAGTTGATGTCCAGATCGTCGAAGATGTTGGCCGGCTTCACCAGGGCCTTGATCTGGTCGTGGATGCCCTCGAGGCTGCGTTGGAGGGCCTCCCCGGCAGGCAGGGCACGGCAGCAGTCCTTGATGGCCGCCTTGATCCGGTTGTAGGACGTGCTGGCCGAGAGGCGCGCCAGCATGGTGGCGAACCCGCCGACGCGGGGGCTGATGGAGTGCTTGTTGTCGTTCAGGACGATGATGAGGCGGGTCTTGGTCTCCTTGACGTGGTTCAGGGCCTCGAAGGCCAGGCCGTTGATGAGCGCGGCGTCGCCGGTGAAGGCCACGACGTGATGGTCCTGCCCCAGCAGGTCGCGTGCCTTGGCGTAGCCGAGGGCCGCGGAGACGGACGTGCTGCTGTGCCCCGTGTTGAAGTGGTCGCAGGGGCTCTCGGAACGGCGGGGAAAGCCGCAGATCCCGTCCTTCAGGCGGAGCGTGTCGAAGCGGTCCGCCCGGTCCGTGAGGAGCTTGTAGGGGTAGACCTGGTGCCCCACGTCGAAGACGATGCGGTCGCGGAGCGGGTCGAACCTCCGCAGCAGCGCCACGGTCAGCTCCACGGCCCCCAGGGAGGAGCCCAGATGCCCGCCGTTCTCCCTCACGGTCTCGATGATGCGCTCACGGACCTCCCCGGCCAGATGGGGAAGGTCCCCGGGCGCGATGCGCAGAAGGTCCTCGCGCCGGAACCCTGCAGTTAGAAATTTCATGTCGTTGTGCGTCTCCAAAATCGTTTTTGCCGCCGGGAAGTCCCCAGGCGGGCCGACGGCATGAACCCATTATAAGGACGTGCGGATTGAACGAAGGAGGGTACTTTAACGTAAAATATAAATGGGGTCGAAAGCGATCGCCCAGACACGAACGGGCTATAATACTAACGGTACGGGATCACGGGTGCGGCCCGTGTTCCGCCAGAGGCCATTTTTCGAGAAACATTTTTTCAGAAGTATAGCATAGAGATGGAGGGGCGGTCATGAATCGGAAGGGCAACGTTTACGTCACGCGGCTGCTGCCGCGCCTGGTCATGGAGAAACTGGGGGAGGTCTGCGACTTCGAGGCCAATACCGAGCCGCGCCCGGCGACGCGGGAGGAGCTGCTCCGGGGAGTACGCGGGCGGGACGCCGTGCTGTGCCTCCTGAACGACCGCATCGACGCGGCGATCCTCGACGCGGCGGGATCACAGTGCCGGCTGTTCGCAAACTACGGGGTGGGGTACAACAACATCGACGTTTCCGAGGCGCGAAAACGGGGGATCTGGGTGACGAACACTCCGGACGTCCTGAACGACGCGACGGCGGACATGGCCTGGGCGCTCCTCTTCGCAACGGCGCGGCGCGTGGCGGAGGGGGACCGGCTGATGCGCTCCGGGACCTTCAGCTGGCAGCCCGAGTTCATGTTGGGCGCCGACATCACGGGCCGGACCCTGGGCGTGGTCGGCGCAGGACGCATTGGGCGGAACTTCGCGCTCAAAAGCCGCGGGTTCGGCATGAAGGTCCTGTACTCGGGACGCCGTCCCTCCCCGGAGTTCGAGGCGGAGACGGGCGGACGCTTCGCCGCGCTGGACGAGCTCCTGAGGGATTCGGACTTCGTCTCCCTTCACGTTCCCCTGACGCCCGAGACGCATCATCTGATCGGGGAACGCGAGTTGGGGCTCATGAAGCCCGGTTCTATCCTGATAAACACGTCGCGCGGCCCGGTCGTCGACGAGAAGGCCCTCGCCAGGGCACTGGAGGCCCGCACGATCCGGGGCGCGGGCCTCGACGTGTTCGAGAACGAGCCGGACCCCGAGCCGGGGCTGAAGGCTCTGGACAACGTGGTTATGACGCCCCATATCGGCAGCGCCACCGTGGAGACGCGCACCAACATGGGCTTCATCGTCGTGAGGAACATCGCAGCGGCGCTCGAGGGCAGGGAACCGCCAAACCTGGTGAGGGCCTGATGTCCTCTCGTCCATATACTAAAGGGAACGCCACGCCAAAGGCGTTAAACAAGGGAAATTAGATAAGGAAAACTGAAAGGGTTGGTGGCTCCAGAATGACGATTCGCAAGAAGCTCTACCTGATGCTCTTCTTCGTCCTGTTCGTGATCGTGGCCATGACGGCCGTCACCTACATCCGAAGCAGAGCGGCCATCATGGACCTGGTGGACTCCGCGGGGATGGATACCGTCAGGGCGTCCGCCAAGGCCATCGACGAACGCCTCGACACCGCCATCTCCGTCCTCGACACCTGTGCCGAGACCGTGCGGCAGAACTGGACGCAAAAGGGCGTCAACGAGGAGGGGAGCATCGAGGACTTCCTAAAGGGACTTCTCCACGTTGGTCAGTCGCATGGATTCAGGGCGATTTATTTCGGCCTGGAGTCCACGGGAAGGATATCGGACGCCAGCGCCTGGCAGGAGCCTGAGGGCTTCGACGCTCGAACCCGGGACTGGTACCGAAAGGCCGTCGAGAACAGGGGGAAGGTCGTGCTCTCCGATCCCTATCTCGACGAGGAGGCCCAGGATATGGTCCTCTCGCTGGCCACGGCCGTTTACGACGACGGCGGCAAGCTGCTGGGCGTCATGGGCGGCGACGTTCTTCTGAAGGAACTTCACGAGCTCGTGAACCACATTCAGGTGTTCGACAAGGGGTATGGGTTCCTTCTGTTGAAAAGCGGTCTGGTCCTCTCCAGCCCGCGCCCAGAGGATATCCTGAGGATCAACATGCTCTCCGACTCCCGGATCCCCGAGGACCTCAAGTCGGTGGCGCAGAGGATGATTCGCGGGGAGACGGGCACGCAGACGTACACCTACGGCGGCAGGGAGACCAAGGCGTTCTTCGCACCCACCGGGACGGGCTTCTTCCTCGCCATCTCCTTTCCCATGAGCGAGGTATGGGCCCGTGTCAACAACCTCACGCTCCTTCTTATCGTCATCGCCGCCGTGGCCCTCGTCGTCATCGGCCTCGTCATCCTGTTCGTCAATCGCAGTCTGACCCGCAGCATACGCGGCATCCAGGACGCCTCCGAACGTCTGGGCGCCGGAGACCTCACCGTCCTCTATGACGACTCCGGCAGGGACGAGCTGGCCCACGTCGCCAAAAAGCTGAATTCTACCGTCATCTCCCTGCGGGACAGCATGACGGACATCCGCTCCGCGGCAAACGACACGGCCCGCCAGTCCGAGACGCTCGCGGCCCTCTCGGAGGAGACGCTCGCCTCCATGGAGGAGGTCTCCGCCTCGATGGAGCGCATCCTGCACATGATGGAGGACAATGCCTCGGCGCTCCAGACCGCGAACAACTCCATCGAGGAGATCGCCTCGGGAGCCCAGGCGTCCGCTCAGGCCGCCACGAACGGGGCTGAGGGGGCAGCGCAGGTCACGGAGAAGTCCGAGAGCTCCTTCAAGGAACTGAACGAGGCCCTGGAGAACATCCGCAGTGCCGAGGAGGTCTCCACCCAGAGCATCCGGCGGCTGCGCGAACTGGAACACTCCGTGGAGTCCATCGCGGGTTTCGTGTCCACCATCACCTCCATCGCCGACCAGACGAACCTGCTGGCGCTGAACGCGGCAATCGAGGCGGCGCGTGCGGGCGAGGCCGGGCGCGGGTTCGCCGTGGTGGCCGAGGAGGTGCGCAAGCTGGCCGAGGAGTCGGCGCGGGCGGCCTCGCAGGTCGACAGCCTCATCACGGAACTCCAGGAGAGCTCCAGAAGCTCGATCGAGGCGACGGAGAGGACCGGGACGCTGCTGAGCGAGACGACGAAGAAGACCGTCGAGACGCAGAAAAGGCTCGACGACGCGCTCAAGGCTCTTGGTAAGCTGACGGAGTCCATCCAGAGCGTGGCGGCAGTGTCGGAGGAACAGGCGGCGTCAAGCTCGGAGATGAGCCATTCCGTCCAGCGTGTGGCGGAGACGACGGACCAGACGGTGGCCTCCGGTCAGGGCGTGGGGACCGCCACGAGGGAGACGACGCAGGCGGCGGAGTCGATCGCGGGCGAGGCTCAGCGCATGGCGGAGACGTCCGAGAAGCTCCAGAGCATCGTCGGACGCTTTATCCTCGACGCAGGAGGGACGGGTATCCTTCCCGCGAAGGAATAAAGGCGACGATGAAGCAGAACGGGCCCCCGAATCGGGAAAACCCGTTTTGCTTCATCGCGGCTCTTCTTAATCGTAGATATCGCCCCGACTCCGTTCGGGGCTCTCGAAATCCCCAGGTTTCGACATTAGGGTCTCAACAACAGGGGTTTCAGGAATGGGGAAAGACCAGTTTTCGTATCAGATTTTTTTTGAGCGGGTATTCAACCCCATCGCCCTTTATCACGTTGGAGGCGAGGCCCGAAGCGTCCTGAGTGCCGACAGGATTTTTTACGTCGACGTCAACCCGGCCTACGAGCGCGTGATGAGGGTGAGGAAACAGGATATCGTGGGGCGCAACTTCCTCGACGTGTGGCCGAGGTCGGAGGCGTGCTGGCCGAGGATTATCATCGACTGCATCCGGCTGGGGCACACGATGCACTGCGAGGGCGAGAGCCGTGACGCCGGCAGCTACCTCGGGGCCATTGCCTTCCCCCTGCCGCGGAGGCGGGCCGCGGTGATCTTCACGGACAAGACGGACTGGAAGCTCTCGAACGACGCGCTCAAGGACAAGCAGGAGGAGCTGCGCGTGCTGGCCGCCCAGCTGACGCTCAGCGAGGAGAACACGCGGCGCTCCATCGCCGCGGACATCCACGACCGCATCGGCTACGAGCTCGTCGCACAGCTCAAGATGCTCCGCAGGCTCATGGAGGACGACCTGCCGCCCTCCGTCCGCAAGGAGATCGAGCGCATGGCGGCGACGACGGAACGGCTCATCTCCCAGAGCCGCAGCCTGATCTTCGAGCTGAGCCCGCCCGTCCTCAAGGAGGTGGGGCTCAACCCGGCGCTCGAGGCGCTGGCGAAGTCCCTGCTGGAGCCTCAGGGTATCGAATGGAGCCTGCGCTCCCGCGGCACCATTGGGGAGTTCAACGCCGACGACGCCGTTTGCATTATCCTCTACCGCATGACGCGCGAACTGCTGCTCAACGCGATCAAGCACTCCGGGGCAAGTCGGGTCACCATCATCGTCAACCGCGGTCCCGGCAGGATCATGGTCGCCGTCGAGGACGACGGACACGGGTTCGACCCGGCCTTCAATCTGGACGACGCCGTGCTCGCCAGGGCTGCCAGGGGCTTCGGGCTCTTCAGCATCCGCGAGCGCCTCCAGGCCATCGGCGGCAGCGTCCGGATCGTGTCCGTCCCGGGCGAGGGGGCGACGGTGGCGATGTCCTGCCCCCTGAAGCTGAGGGAGGGTGAGTTCAAATGAGCATCCGCGTGCTCCTCGCCGACGACCACGATCTGTTCCTGGAGGGGCTGAAGGAGCTGATCCTCAAGGCGCCGGGCATCGAGCTGGCCGGCCAGGCCCGGGACGGGCTGGAGGCCCTGGAGCGGACGGCCCTGATGGAACCGGACATCGTCCTGATGGACATGACCATGCCGCGCCTCAACGGGATACAAACGACCCGCCAGATTGCCGAAAAATTTCCCGGGGTCAGGGTGCTGGTTCTGTCCATGCACAGCGATCGCGAGCTCATCGTGGAGAGCCTCAAGGCGGGAGCCCGAGGTTATATCCTCAAGGAATGCACCTCCGACGAGCTCTACACGGCCATCCGCGCCGTTATGGCCGGACAATACTACCTGACCCCGTCCGTGCTGCCCGCGCTGATCGAGGACTACCTGCGCCTGCTGCAGGCGGAGGCGAAGTCGTCCACCTCTCCCCTGTCGGACCGCGAACAGGACGTCCTGAAGCTCCTCGTCAAGGGGCTGAACGCCAAGCAGATCGCCGCGCGGCTCGACATCAGCAAGAACACCGTCGACACGCACCGGCGCCGCATCATGGACAAGGTGGGCTGCAACAGCATGGCCGAGCTGACCCGCTACGCTATTCGCGAGGGGTACCTGGACCTGAGCTAAGGGCCGGCTGAAACCGCAATCTGAGGAAGCGTCGGTTTTCAGCCTCTTCGGAGCCATAAACGCAGAAAATAAGCGATGATAAGAAAATGTGTCTGTCTGCCGATGAGCTTGACAACAAGGAGAAGGGATTCGTCGCCGCGGTAGGCATCAAAAGAGACGAAGAGATGCCACAGGAACCAGCTCAGACAGGGCAGGGAGAAGAAGGCCTCGTCCGTTCCCCTTTGGGAGAGGATGTTGTTTTGCTCCAGAAAGGAGCAAAACAGGTAGGTCGCGGGGATCGAAAGGAGCCCGAACAGAAGATACGTTCCGCTTCCGCTGAGGATCGGAAGCAGCAGGGAACCGCATAGGGCCCCCAGGAAACGGATCCTGCGGCGGCGCTTTTCCTCCTTTTCACGCCTCGCCTCGAAGAAGATCAAGTCCGCCATGGCGTCGGCCCGAGAGCTCCCGTGCGACACCCAAACGCCAAGGTCCCGTTGCGTCGGGATATCCGACTTGCCCTCGAATTTCCCCTTCAGGACCGCGTAGGCCGTGCCCACCTCCCGATACCTCATCGCGGCCTCCGGGGATGGGTCGTTTTCAACACCGTACAGACGGCACAAACGACAATAGGCCTTCTGGACGTCGGTAAACGGCGAGTCCGGGGGTACCCCCAGAACGGCAAAGGCCTTCATCTCATCCATACCCAGACCTCCTTCGACTTTCATTCCTATTCCTATTCCTATTCCTATTTCTATTTCTTTTCCATTACTGTTACCCGACAATATGAACGCAGACAAGTATAGGACAGAACTCGGCTTCGAGGAAGGGGGACCGGACGCTCCGAAAAAACTCAAACCCTACCGGGAAGTTCCGGGACATTTTGCCCGTCGTCCGCCGTATCCTGCCTGTCACGTTTTTTACTACCCGCGCCTTAACGTTTTTCGTTATGGCGTTCGATACCCTTCTTTTCCTACAATGATTATTGTAGCTTTCTATCCCAATATCCAAGGAGTGATCACGGCATGAGACTTGAGATTGGAGCCTTCCACGTCAAGGACATCAAGTTCGGCGACAAGACGGGCTACAGCAATGGGATCCTCACCGTCAACAAGGAGGAGATCCTGAAGGTCGTGAAGGAGGACGAGCACATCACGACCGCGGATCTCCGCATCGTGCACCCCGGCGACGAGGTCGTGCTCTGCCCCGTCAAGGAAGCGCTCGAGATGCGCTGCAAGGTCTCCGGCGGACACGGGATCTTCCCCGGGGTCCTGTCCGAGATGGAAATAGCCGGCTCCGGCCGCACGCACTGCCTGCAGGACTGCTCGCTACTCGTCGTGGGCGAGCACGCTGGTGGATTTCAGGACGGCCTGATCGCCATGGGCGGACAGTATCAGCACCACACCATCTTCGGGGACATGCCGAACCTCGTCCTGGTCGCGGACACGGACGAGGAGTTCGAGCGCAGGGAGCAGCAGAAGAAGAACCATGCGCTCCGCTGGGCGGGCATGAGGCTGGCCGAGTACGTCGGCCAGTGCGTCAAGGACCTCGAGCCCGAGAATCTCGAGGTCTATGACCTGCCCGCCATCCCCGACCGCAGCGACGCCGTCAAGGCCCTTCCCGGCGTGCTCTACGTGCTCCAGCCCCAGACCCAGATGGAGGCCATGGGCTACAACACCCTGATCTACGGCTGGGACGGCAACCACATCCTGCCCACCCTGATGCACCCCAACGAGCTGCTCGACGGCTGCATGGTGTCCGGCAGCTTCATGCCCTCGTCCTCGAAGATCTCGACCTACGAGTTCGCCGTCAACCCGATGCTCAAGAGGCTCTACGCCGAGCACGGCAAGTCGATCAACTTCCTGGGCGTCCTGATGTCCACGCTGAACGTCAAGATGGACGAGAAGGTGCGCTGCGTCAAGATGGCGGGAGAGATTGCGGTCAACCTCGGCGCGAAGGGCGCGGTCGTCGTGGAGGAGGGCTACGGCAACCCCGACGTGGACTACACCGCCATGCTGGTGGAGCTCGAGAGGCTGGGGATCAAGACGGTCGGGCTCTCCGACGAGTGCACGGGCCGCGACGGCGCGTCCCAGCCTCTGGTGTCCATGAACCCCGCCACCGACGCCCTGGTCACCACCGGAAACGTCTCCCAGATGTACACGTTCCCCAGGATGGAGGTCATCGGCGAGCTGGAGGCCCTGGCCCGCGACGGCAACAGCGGAGGCTGGGAGGGCTGCATCGATCCCGACGGCTCCTTCGTCATGGAGAACAACGGGATGTTCTGCGCCAACCACATCAGCGGCTACTCCAGAAGAACCTGCGCCGACTTTTAACCGTCCAGCGAGGAGGGATAAAAAATGAAGGCAATTCACTATATCAACCAGTTCTTCGGTCAGGTCGGCGGCGAGGACGCCGCGGACGCCAAACCGGTCTTCCACGATCAGCTCATCGGCTGCTCCGTGATGCTGGACGGCATGATGCCGGACATCGAGGTCACCAACACCATCGTCTGCGGCGATAACTACGTCACCAACCACACCAAGGAGGCCCTGCAGGAGATCCTGGCCTGGCTCGACACCAGGGAGTTCGACATCTTCTTCGCCGGCCCCGCGTTCATGGCCGGGCGCTACGGCGTGGGCTGCGGTCTGGTCTGCAAGGCCGTGGCCGAGAAGTACGGCGTGCCGGTCATCACCTCGATGAACGAGGAGAACCCCGGAGTCGAGGAATACAAGGCCGTCTCCTACATTTTCAAGGGCGGCCGCAAGGCGACCTTCATGAAGGACGACCTCACCCTGATGGCCAACTTCGCCCAGAAGATCGCCAGGGGCGAACCCCTGCTGCCCGCGGCGCAGGAGGGCTACTTCCCGCGCGGCGTCCGCGCCGAGATCCCGCAGCCCGACGGCCGCATGGCCGCCGACCGCGTCATCGACATGCTGGTGAAGAAGCTGAACGGAGAGCCCTTCCAGACGGAGCTCGTCATCCCCAAGATGGAGAGGATCCCGCCCGCGGCGCCCGTCGTCGACCTGAGCAAGGCCACCATCGCGCTGGTCTCCTCGAGCGGCGTCGTCCCGGTAGACAACCCCGACCACATCCAGAGCGCCTCCGCCCAGAAGTGGGGCAAGTACGACATCTCGAAGCTCGACTCCCTGCCCGAGGGCGTGTTCAAGACCATCCACGCCGGGTTCGACCCCGCGGCCATGTGCGCGGTGCCGGACCGCGGCATCCCGGTCGACGCGATGCGCTGGTTCGAGAAGCAGGGCAAGATCGGTAAGCTCTACGACTACTTCTACGTCACCGTCGGCACGGGCACGACCCAGGCCTTCGCCGCCAAGTTCGGCAGGGAGATAGCCCAGGAGCTGCACAACGCCAAGGTCGACGCCGTGGTCCTCACCTCGACCTGAGGCACCTGCACGCGTTGCGGTGCAACGATGGCAAGGGAAATTGAGCGCACGGGCATCCCAGTGGTCGTGATGTGCAACCTCATCGACGTCGCCAGGACGGTGGGCGCGAACCGCATGGTCCAGACCGTCTCCGTCCCCTATCCCCTCGGGGACCCGGAGCTGAGCAAGGAGGCCGAGTGGCAGCTGCGCACCAGCCGCGTCGGCGCAGCCTTGGACGCCCTCGCCACGCCGGTGGAGACCCCCACGGTGTTTCCCTCCAGGTTTTAAACGATAGAAAGCGAGGCTTGTTATGGAACAGCGCAAAAGCGGCATCGCAGAGCTTCTCAATCAAAATATCGTTTATGCCGTCTCCGTGTTCATTATCCTTGCGATTGTCCTGTGGGGGTTTTTGCTGCCTCAATCCTTTGAGACGTTTGCAAAAGTTCTGTTCAGCAGCCTGACGATGTATTTTGGCTGGGGCTATATGCTGTCCATGAACATTTTCGTCCTCTTCTGCATCTTTATCGGCTTCAGCCGTTTCTCCAAAGTTCGCCTGGGGCCCCAGGACTCCAGGCCCGAATACTCCAACTTCTCGTGGTTTGCCATGCTTTTCTCGGCCGGCATGGGGGTAGGGCTGGTCTTCTACGGCGCCGCGGAACCGCTGACCTATTTTTATTCCGTCCCCTTCGGTGTGGAGCCTGGATCCGTCCAGGCGGCGCGCGACGCCATGCGGGTCAGCTTCTTTCACTGGGGTCTGCACCCCTGGGCGGGCTATGTGGTCATCGCCATGCCGCTGGCCTACTACCAATTTCGCCGTAACGCTCCCGGCCTGATCAGCACGATCTTTATCCCCCTCGTAGGGGAGGAACGGGTCCGCGGAATCTTCGGCAAGTGCGTGGATATTTTTGCGATCTTCGCTACCGTCGCCGGCATTACCACCTCTCTGGGGCTGGGGACCTTGCAGCTCAACAGCGGCCTCAACGCCCTGTTCGGCGTCCCCAAGAACATGTCCGTTCAAATCCTCCTGATAGCCCTTTTGGCCCTCGGCTACATGACATCGGCACTCCTCGGCCTCGAAAGGGGAATCAAAAACCTTTCCAATATCAACATCTTCCTCTGCTTCCTGCTGATGCTGGGACTCTTCGTCGTCGGTCCCTCCCTTCCGATCGTGAATTCCCTGATGACGGGGGTCGGCGATTATTTCTCCAATCTCTGCAACGAGAGTTTCATGATGGCCCCCTACGGGGGTCCTTATGAGGCGCACCTGAAGAACTGGACCCTCTACTATTGGGCCTGGTGGATCGCCTGGGCGCCCTTCGTCGGCTCCTTCATCGCCCGGGTTTCCAGAGGCCGCACCATCCGTGAGTTCATCCTGGGCTGTCTCTTTATCCCTGCGCTCGGCAGCTTCACGTGGTTCGCCATCTTCGGAACGTCCGCGCTGCACCTCGAGCTGGTCCAGGGGGTAAAGATCGCCAACGACATCATCAAAGACGTCTCCGTCGGCGCGTTCGAGCTCTACAGACATTATCCGTTGGGGACGATCATGTCCTACATCATGCTGATCCTCATCAGCACATTTTTTGTGACCTCGGCGGATTCCGGAACCTTCGTCCTGGGCATGTACTCCACGCAGGGGATCCTCAACCCGCCGAGGACCCGTACCGCCATCTGGGGAATCCTGATGGGTGCTCTGGCCGTTGTCCTGCTCATCACGGGAGGCTTGCAGAACCTCCAGACCATCTCGTTGACCGCTGCACCTCCCTTTGCGGTGATTATGCTCTGTTCCTGCACCGCTCTTTACAAGGGGCTCTGCGACGAGGAGAGAAAAGGCGAGATTTAACCGCCCGCTCAATGCCAAGGAAGGGGGCATCCTGAAAGGGGATGTATCCCTTCCTTGGCATCTCATGCAAACCGTGTATTGATTGGAGGTGTCCTACTCTGGAACGTATTCTTCTTCTTTTTTCGCACGAGCGTCCCTGTTGGGACGAGGAGACCCTGGCGCTTGCCGGCGAGGACCCTCACGCGCTGAGAGAGCTCGAGGACTCGGGCGACCTCATGAGGATCGCCGCGAGCTATGGGCTCACGCCTCAGGGAGTGCGGACGCGAGAACGAGTCGCACGGGAGCTCTGCGTGCCCGTGAGCTCGGCGGGCGAGGTCCTGGTCGACGAGGTCCGGGCTCGCGAGATGCTGGAGCGGAACCGTCTGGAGCAGTTCCTGGACCGCGCGTTCATGACCGACTGGGGCATCAAGGAGGTGTCGGTCGGGGAGACGTTCCCGGTGGTCCCCTGCCTGCCCGACGACGAGTATTTTGCGCTCTCGGACGGGCGCGTCCGCGCCCTGTGGCCTGAGACCCCCGTCGTAAAATCCTTCCTAGAGGCGTTTCCCCACTGGGGCGTCGCCGCGCGGCCCCTGCCCGCCCCGGGACAGGAGGCGCTGGACCGCTGGGCCTCGGAGAACGGGGCCCCGACCGGTACCCTGACGTTCGACTTCGTCCTGCGGAGCCGTTACGACTTCAATCATTACAAGGGACTCGACCCCCTGCCGACCGACCGCTTCAAGTTCCTCAACGCCGACCGGCTCTTCGCCCAAAAGGTCCGCGGCCGGGCGGAGGACCTGCTGCCCCTGATCGGGCGCCTCCACATCTTTCTGATGGAGCAGCGCCGCATCTACGTGCCCGGGTGGTTCGACATCGACAGGGAGGAGCAGGAGGACTGGGTGCTGCTGGCCCTGGCGACGGACACGGAGGCGCAGCTGGCCTCCCTCACGGTGACGCTGCGCGCCTGGGGACACGACCTGATCGACCCCGCCAATCCGCTCTACATCGTCGGCACGAGCATCGAGCGTCTGAGGGAGCAGAGGGAACAGAAGCGCACGCTCTACGACTGGTTCCAGGAGGAGACCGTGCGCATCCTGCGCCCCGACGCCCCGGACGAGGGCGAATAGGCGCTCGAACGGAACACGGCCCCCCGAGGCGCGACACCGGCCTTGACATCCCACCCGGCGCAGTGTATAACCGGGTAATCGTGAAAAAGGCGCGGTCCTTCGCGAAAGGCCGCGTTCAAGGGATGCTTCAAGAGATGGAGGGATCGTATTGGGTATTCTGGCTCGTTACGCCGCCCTGCTTCCGGTGACGCCGGCAACGCCGCCCGTCAACCTGGAGGAGGGCTCTACGCCGCTCATCGCCCTGCCGCGCATCGGCGAAAAGCTCGGCATCACGCTTTACGGCAAGTTCGAGGGCTGCAACCCCTCGGGCTCCTTCAAGGACAGGGGGATGGTTCTGGCCGTCGCCAAGGCCCTGGAGGAGGGCAAGCGCGCCCTCATCTGTGCCTCGACGGGCAACACCTCCGCCTCGGCGGCGGCCTACGCGGCCTCCGTCGGCATCCCCTGCTTCGTCCTGCTCCCGGCGGGCAAGGTCGCCCTGGGCAAGCTGGCCCAGGCATTGATGTACGGGGCCAGGGTCATCGCCGTGCGCGGCAACTTCGACCGCGCACTGGAACTGGCCCGCACGGCCGCGGACAAAAGCGGCTGCGCGATGGTGAACTCCGTCAACCCCTACCGCCTCATCGGCCAGCGCACCGGCGCGTGGGAGATCTGCGAGACCCTGGGAGGAGCGCCGGACTGGCACTCCATTCCCGTGGGGAACGCGGGGAACATCAGCGCCTATTGGGCGGGGTACGGGGAGTACGTCAGGTTGGGCCGAATCTCCAGGGCCCCCCGTATGATGGGTTTCCAGGCCGCGGGCGCCGCTCCGCTCGTCACGGGGCTCCCCTGCCCGGATCCCGAGACGGTCGCCACGGCCATACGCATCGGCAACCCCGTCAGCGCCTCCCTTGCCCGCGCGGCGGTCTCGGAGTCCGGCGGCGCGTTCTACGCGGTCTCCGACGAGGAGATCCTGGAGGCTCAGAGGATTCTGGCATCCGAGGGTGGCGTCTTCGCCGAGCCCGCGTCCTGCGCGCCCCTCGCCGGGCTTCTCGCCCTAAAGCGTGCGGACCGTCTTCCGGCGGGTATCACGGCGGTCATGGTGCTGACGGGCAACGGCCTGAAGGACCCCGACACCGCGCTGTCCCAGACGGGCCGGCCCATCGAGATCGGCGACTCGCTGGAGGAGCTGATGGGCGTCCTGAGCGCTGACGCCTCCGGATCATGATGGATCGGGGAAAAGAACCGCTTCTCTCCCTGCGCGTCCCCGCGACGAGCGCCAACCTGGGCTCCGGTTTCGACACGCTGGGCATGGCGCTCTCCCTCTACAACGTCTTCAACGTCCGCGAGCTGCTGCCGGAGGGACGCTTCACCTGCGACGTCATCGGGGAGGGCGCTTACGAGCTGTCCGACGCCGGCTCCAACATGGTGGTGGAGAGCTACCTTCGAGCCTGTACGGAATGGGGCGTCCCCCCTCGGGGCCTGGCCCTGGAGTGCCATAACGTCATCCCGCTCTGCCGGGGCCTGGGCAGCTCCTCCACCGCCGTCGTGGCGGGCGTGCTCTTGGCCGACACCGTGTCCGGACGACGGACGAATGAGGCGGAGCTCCTGCGCGTTATGACGCTCATCGAGGGGCACCCCGACAACGTGGTCCCCTGCTGCCTCGGGGGTATGACGGTCTGCTGCTGGGATGGGGAGAACCTGCGCTACGTGAAGCTGCCGCCCCTTCCCGACGACATGCACGTGGTCGCGGCGGTCCCGGACGTGCGGGTCCGCACCCACGACGCCCGGCAGGTGCTGCCCGAGCTCGTCCGATTTGGGGACGCCGTGTTCAACCTGGGACGCGCCTCCCTGCTCTGCGCCGCCTGGGCGACAGGGCGTTGGGACCTTCTTTCCTGGGGCATGGACGACCGCCTGCACCAGCCCTACCGAAGCTCCCTCTTTCCCGGCGGCAGGGACATCCTGGACCATATCCGCGGCCTTCCCGGCTGCGTCGCCGTCGCCATCAGCGGCTCCGGCCCCACGATGGTCGCGCTGGTCCGGGGCGCGCCCGGCACGGTCGCCTCCGCGATGTGCCGCACCTTCTCCGAGCACGACGTGCCCTCCCAGTTCTTCGTCCTGCGGGGCTCGTCCGTCGGGACAGCAATCGAGAACCGCCTTTGAGGCCCTTTTCCCGGCTTTTCCTTCCCGCCTCGCCAGGTGGCATGGGGGAGCCGGGGTGCCGGAACCGAAGAAAAAAAACGAGGTGAGAGACCCATGACGAATTCAATTATCGAGAGCATCCGGCTCGACCGTGGCTGCGCGCGCATCATCCTACTGGGCGTCCCCGACCTGCCGGGGGTCGCGGCCAGAGTATTCTCTGCCCTGGCCGAGAGGAACGTGGGCGTGGAGATGATCGTCCAGAACAACATGCGCGGCGGGATGACGGACATGACCTTTCTGATCCGCAAGGACCGTCTGGACGACGCCATCCCCGTCTGCCGGACGGCCGCCGAGGCGATCAAGGCCCAGGGGGTCTCCTTCAACACGGAGGTGGCCAGCCTCTCCATCCAGGGACAGGAGCTCTCCTCGACCCCGGAGGTCACGGCCAGGATGTTCGCCACCCTGGCGTCCGTGAACGTGAACATCGAGATGATCACGTCGAGCGCCTTCGCGGTCACCTGCGTCGTCGATGCGACCGCCGTGGAGCGGGCCGTCGCGGCGCTGCAGAGGGCCTTCGACGTCGAGGCCATCCTTTAGAAGGCCGCAGAACAACCCTCAAAACGCACAGAACGGATGAGAGGCCCCGGCTCGGGGCCTCTTGTTTTTTTAGTCTGCTAGATTGTCAAGTCAACTGCAACAGTAGGGGGCGAGAGGGGATAAAAAAAGCCCTTTCCTGCGATTTTGGGAACACGCCCCTGGCTTTCCAAGTGATAACCTCTGCCGTAATGGTCCTGGCTTTTGCTATACTGGATCTGACGAAGCTCCCATGTCGATTTTTGGCGGGCGTGCGCGTCCCCCCGTGCCATGCCTGGGGGAAGTTTGCGGTGACCTCTGGGAACGCTCTGTGCTATGATAGGATGCGGTAGAGGTAAACCGACTCCGAAATAGTGAATAGGCTGTAGTTTCGGGGCGATCTTCGAACGGGAGGCGTTTTTGTGCTGGGCAGCGTTATCGCCATATCGGAGGCCGTCTCGCTCGGCGTGCACGGCATGGGCCTTCTGGCCGCGTCGGGACGCCGACTCAACGCCCGGGACATGGCCCAGACCCTGGGGGTCTCCGAGGCTCATCTGACGAAGGTCTTTCAGAGGCTGGCCCGCGCGGGGCTGGTACGCTCCGTGCGGGGGGTGGGGGGCGGTTTCGAACTGAAGCTCGCGCCCTCCCGGATATCGCTCATGGCGATCTATAAGGCGATCGACGGCGTCCCCGATCCTTCGGCGGCGCTGTGCTCGTGCTGCGCGCAGTGCCCTTTCCGGGACTGCATCTTCGATAGCGTCTTGGAGAACTCGGCGCGACGTTTTTTGGACTATCTCTCCGGTACGACACTGGACGCGGTGTTTTTGAAGCTCGATAAAAGAGAGCGTCCCTCTCCGCATCCGGGGCTCCCGAAGGGGCAGGAACAACTGTCCGCCTGACCCTGGTCGTCCCCCGGGAAGGCGCCGGGGAAACGCAAGGCGGACCGTGGTTGGGCAGAACAAAATGGGGGTGAAGCCCATGACGCAGTTTGAACCGCGCAATATCTCCATGATGATGGACCTGTACGAGATGACCATGGCCAACGGGTACTTCGGCGGCGGGAGCGCCGACGGACCGGCTACGTTTGACGTGTTCTACCGGAGGAACCCCGATGGGGGCGGCTTCGCCATCTTCGCGGGCCTGGAGCAGGTGCTCGATTACCTGGAGAATATTCATTTCGAAAGGGCGGACATCGATTACCTGCGCTCGCTCGATATCTACGAGGAGAGGTTCTTGGAATGGCTGGAGGATTACCGCTTCCGCGGAACCGTGACGGCCATGCCGGAGGGCAGCGTCATGTACCCCAACGAGCCGATCCTCACGGTGTGCGCGTCGCTGATCGACGCGCAGCTGGTGGAGACGGCTATCCTGAACCAGATAAACCATCAGTCCCTGATCGCCACGAAGACCCACCGGATCGTGCAGGCCGCGCAGGGGCGGGCCGTGGCGGACTTCGGCGCAAGACGCGCCCATAACGTGGATGCCGCCGTCTACGGCGCCAGGGCGGCGTACATCGGCGGGGCCGCCAGCACCGCCACGCTGCTGGCGGGACAGATATTCGGCATCCCCGTCAGCGGGACGATGGCCCACAGCTGGGTCATGTATCACGACGACGAGTACACTGCGTTCAAGCAGTTTGCGGAGCTCTATCCGGACAACTCGGTCCTGCTCGTGGACACCTACGACGTCTTCAAGTCGGGCATCCCCAACGCGATCCGGGTCGCCCGGGAGGTCCTCATCCCCATGGGAAAGCGTTTGAAGGGCATCCGTCTGGATTCCGGCGACCTGGCCTACCTCTCGAAGGCCGCCCGCAGGATGCTGGACGAGGCCGGTCTGACGGATTGCAAGATCGTCGCTTCCAGTAGCTTGGACGAGTTCACTATCCGCTCCATACTGGAGCAGGGGGGCTGCATCGACGCCTTCGGCGTCGGGGAGCGGTTGATTACGGCGCGGAGCGATCCCGTCTTTGGGGCGGTCTATAAGCTGGTGGCCGTGAACAAGGGCAAGGCCTGCTACCCCAAGATAAAGGTCTCTGAGACTTTCGAAAAGATAACCAACCCCGGGAAGAAACAGGTGTGGCGCGTCTATGACGGCCAAGGCCACGCCGTCTCCGACCTGATCACCTTGGCGGAGGAGACTCCCGACTTCAGCGGGGATTATCCTTACGTCAATCCGCAGAGGCCGTGGAGGACCTTCGTCTACTCCGGCTGTACGGCCCGAAGGATGCATGAGCTGGTCATGGAGGACGGAAGGAGGGTGAAACCCTCCCCCCCGCTGGAGGAGATCCGGGCCTACGTAAAACGTCAGCTCGAGACGGAGATATGGCCGGAGGAGCAGCGCTTCGAGAACCCGCACAGGCATTATCTCGACATGAGCCCGGCCTACTATCGGATGAAGATGGAGCTTCTGAGCAGGGCGCAGAACGGGACGCTCTGATTCGATTTCACATTGCTCCGTGTTCTGTTCCACCGAAAACTGAAAAACGAGGCGGCCCTACCTGGGGCCGCCTCGTTCCATGCTCAGATTAGGGCTCAGCTGCGAAAGTCGGAGGCTATACCCTCTTCCTCCGAAGGACGGCTGCTGCAAAAATCAACGCAAGTCCGCTGACTCCCGCGTCGCCCACTGGCGTCGATACGCGGTCTCTGATGAAGCAACTAAGCGACCAACACAGCTCGCTACGCTTCGCTGGTTGTCTGCTTATGGACCGCGTATCGACATAAGCGACCGACACGCCCCGCGAGGCTAACGCCTCACGGAAGGCGGTCGTCTGCTTAACGGACTAGCTGCCTCTATCCAAGGTTAAGCTTTTCTCCGCAGCAGAAACGCTACCACGAGAGCCAACATCATTCCGCTGACTCCCGCGTCGCATCCGCCGCCGCCCTCGCCCTTGCTGCCGCTCCCGCCCCCGTTGCTGGCGGGCCTCTGAAGCAGCCCCAGAGCGCCCGAGATCGTCCCATCGGCGGTCCCGTCCGGGATCACCAGGAGCCCGTCGATAAGCTGCGGCTTGCCCTTCGCCGACGATGCGGCCGGTCCTGCGGCGTCGGCCACGAAAGCGGTCAGCTCCAGGGTCAGGCCGTTGTTGCCGTTCGCCACCTTCAACGCGCCCTTGGACTCCGCGTCCGCCGCGGACACTCCCTCACCGCCCACCACGTCGTAGGCTGCCCCGTTTGCGGGGACGAAGGCCAGCTTCAGCACACTGGAGAGCTCCTGGGCGTTTTTGACCTGCGTCACCTTACGCCCCATCAGCGTGCTCAGCTCCTCCCACGACAGGCTCCAGCGGTATTTCAGGGGCAGGATATCGCCCCGGGTGCGCCCGCCGAGCGAGACGTCGATGGCAGGCTTGGAGGCGCTCCAGCCCTGAGTGGAACTGAGGGTCTTCTGGCTGAAGCGGATTTCCGAACGATTTTTCAGCGCCGTCACCTGCTCGGACGACAGCCCCCACGCCTCGCGGAAGGTGTTCCGGAAGGTCGCGGCCTTAACCTTCGCCGGGTCGGAGGCCGCGAAGGTGAGCCCTGCGCCTTGCGCGCCCAGCAGGTCGTTGAATTCGCCCAGCATCTTCCAGATCTCGGGGTGGACGTTGGTGTAGCTCATCTCCTCCCGGACGGTGAGGTCCGCGGAGTCCGCGGCGGTTTTCTGCCGGTTCACCGTGACGCTGATGACGGTCTTGCCCACGGAGCAGGCGTAGATGTTGCCGAAGGCGTCGATACGCGCCACGCTGGGGTTGCTGCTGGACCAGGTGACCTTTTCGGAGTTTGAGGTCGTCCCGTTCACATAGATGACCGTAGCGGTCAGGGTGGCAGTCTGACCGACCGAGGTCAGCGTGTTGGGGATGCCGCTCATCCGAATGGATTTGATTGTGAGGACGGGGTCGTCATTTCCACCACCGCCACCGGATTGTTTCACTTCGAAGGCCCCGATGTCCTTTTTGCCGTTCGCCGGCTGAGGACGGTCAACGCCCCTCTCGTCCTTTCCCGGGAAGCCGGGAAGCAAGGCGGGAATCTTGTCCATCGCCCTGTCGGCTGCCGCCAGGGCACCCGCCTCGTCCAATGCGAGCGTCTGGAGCGTGCGGGATTCCGAGGATGGGCCGACAGCGGGGCCGGAGTTGTCCGCAAGGCCGTTGGAACCGAAGAACGTGGCGGAGGTCCAGCCCTCCTGCTGCCGATCCGTCTCGGTGTCGCCATTCACGTTGGGGTTGGCCCAGGACGTGTCGCCTGTTCCCACACCGAACTTGGCGATGCGGTTGTAGCCGCCCGTGGCGAGGGTTCCCCCTCCGTTGAAGATGTCGGCCCCAAGCTCCGCTTTGTTGCCAACTGCCAGCGTCGCGGCCATAACTGCCTTTCCGGCGTTGAGGTAGAAGGCGCCACCCCGCTTCTCCCCCGTGCCCTTGGTCTCGTTCTCCAGGGACAGGGTGCAGTTGGTCAGGACGAAGGAGCCAACACCGCCGAACCAAAGTGCGCCGCCCTGGCTGGTTGTGTTGCCCGTCACCGTGTTGCCGGTGAAGGTGCAGTTGGTCAGCGCGGACTGGGCGACCGCCTGAAGCCGGACGGCGCCCCCCTGGCCGTCGGAGGTGCTTTGGCTGCTGTTGCCGGAGAAGGTAGAACTATCTATATCCGCCGCGCTCAGGTTCAGATAGAGGGCGCCGCCCTGCCCGGAGCTCGTAAAGTCGCCCGCGGAGTTCCCCAGCATGGCCGTAGCGGTCATCTTGAAATGGGCCGTGCTCTTGTCGAGGGCCACCGCGCCGCCGTCGCCCTTGGCTGTGTTGCCGTCGAATACGCTGGACGTGATCGTGGCGGTATCCCCAGCGTAGACGGCGCCGCCCTTCTGTTTGCTGATGTTCCCGATGAAAGCCATCCTCGTCAGCGTGACGGTTCCCCGAGCCATCACGGCCCCGCCGCTGCCCGTCACCGCTTCGTTGCCGGTGAACAGCGCGTTTTTGGCGGAAAGGGAGTTCTTACTGAACAGGGCGCCTCCGTCCTTTCGAGCGACCTGGCCCGCGAAGGTAACGGGGTCGCTCCCGGACGGCTCGACCTCGATCTCATTGGCCCAGATGGCCCCGCCGCCGTCATCCGATCCGGCTCCCTCAGCCTTGTTGCCAGCCTCGAAGGTCCCGCCGGTGACCGTAACCGTCCCAGCCGCGCAGATGGCCCCGCCGGATCCGGAGGCGGTATTTCCGGAAAAAGTTCCTCCGGAGACGGTGAGGTTGGCTCCCGCGTAGATGGCGCCTCCCTTGACCGCATCATTGGTCTTGAAGATGAACTTGCCCGTCAGCGTCGTCGTACCGTCCACATGGAGCGCACCGCCATTGCCCGTAGCCGTGTTTCCGGTGAAGGTCAGGATCCTGTCTGAGGCGAAGGCGAGGGACGCCGCCCAAATGGCTCCGCCGTTGACCGCGCGGTTGTTCGTGAAACTTTGGTCCGCGTTGAAGACGACCGCCGCGCTGCCGGGGATATAGAGGGAGCCCCCGTTTGCTGTCGCCGTGTTAGGGGATAGCACGTTGCCGTTGAACGTGGCTTTGGAGTTAGCGGAATCACTCAGGGCCACCGCGCCGCCATTCGCGGCCTTGTTGTTCTCGAAGCTGACGCTTGATGGAAACTCCACGGCCGCCCCGTCCAAGTGGACGGCCCCGCCGCTGCCCGTAGCCGTATTTCCGGTGAAGGTGATCGCCCCGGTGAACGTTGCCTTGCCGGTTCCGGTGACGCTGACGGCCCCGCCGTCGCCCGTCGCCTGGTTGCCCTTGAAGGCCGTCCCGTCGAAGGTGGCTTCCCCGCCGCTGGCGACCGATACGGCACCGCCGTTCGCGGCCTTGTTGCTCTCAAAGGCCCCGCCCTCAAACGTCGCCTTGCCGCCCGAGGGGATGGAGACGCCGCCGCCTTGGGAGCCACCGTCGAAGGTCACGTTCTTGAACTCCAGCGTAGGGGTATCGGTGACGTTGAAGTGCCGGAAGGCCCCGCCCGCGATCAGCTTTTTTCCGGCCCCGTCAATCTTCGCGTCCAGCGACACGGGAATGGCCTCGGTAATCGTGATGTCCCCGCCCAACTGGATATCCAGGCTGTCGGGATTCTTCACGGCGTCGCGCAGCTCGGCAAAAGTGTTGACGACCGTCGCCGCCTCTGCGCCAGCGCAGAACGACAGGCACGCCAAGGCCAGCAGCCCCTGGATCAAAAACCTCTTCATCCTCTCTCTACCTCCTTTTTACGAATCAACAGCGCCGCGGCCAAAAGGCCCATCATCCCAAGTCCCAGGCTGTCGCAGCCCCCGCCGCCGCTCTTCTCCGAGCCTCCGGTCCCCGGAGTGCTCGGGTTTTCCTTGTAGTCCGCCGGGGCGGCGTAGAAGGTCAGGTTCCAGCGGTTGTCGAACGTCCCGTCCCTCAGGACCAGGAAGTCGTTCCCCGTGGTCGGCGTCCTGTCGGACACGACGCGCAGAGCCGGGCGGTTCCCCTCGCCCGTGCCATCCATCAGCATGGCGATGAAGCTCACCGTGATCACACCGCGCTTCTCATCCAGAAAGACCTTGACCAGCTTGTCGTACCCCTGTTTCTCCAGCTCCTGGATCAGGTTCCAGTGGTTTTCGTCTCCGCTGCGCAGGTAGAGGCTGAAGGCGCGCGCAAATTCGCTCTTGATGTCGCCCGTCTCGTGCCACTGATCGAGCAGCCCCTCCCACTTGGGGGCCACTAGCAGGTGCGTGCGGGGCAGGTTGAAGGTGATGTGCAGGGGCAGCAGGCCCTCGGCCCCTTCCCTCCGGGCCGAGCCGGGGATAGACGCGTCGATGGCGAAGGAGGCGATGACATCCCCGGCCACGTAGGCGTTACGGACGACGCCGGAGTTCACGGTCCGCCCCTCGGGCGCCCTCACGGCCGATACATCCATTGCCTTGGCGACGTTCTTGAGAAAGTCCGTGCTGGCGGCGCGGGGGTTGAAGGCGGTGACCTTCCACGCGGATGGGTTCCGCCCCGAGACAGGGGCCTCGACCGTCCCCAGATCCAAGCCGAAGATGATCCGGTGGTTCAGGGTCAGCGCGTAAAAGTTATCGGCTGGGTCAACGCGGTAGAGCCGCAGGGGGACCTTGCTCCCCTCGTTGACGTTGAAGCGCTGGCTGTAGACGGTCTTCAGGCCGGGCGCGATGTGGCTGATGTCGGCCAGTTGGAATTGAGGCGGTACGTCCCTGAGGCTCTGGGATCGCGGTAAGTCGAAGGCCCAGTGGGTAGGGAGCAGGTGAGTCCAAGCATAGTTGTCGTAACGCTGCACCGCGTAGCGGACGCCCGTATAGTTCGTGACCTCCGTGGTCAGGCGGTAGTCAATCCTGTCGGGGGCGGGCCATGCGGGGACCGGGACGAACACCCACTGGGCGCTCTCCGTCTCCTTGTCGTCCGTCACGTCCCACGTAAAGTGGTCGTAGGCCACGATATCCCCCGTGTTCGTCGTTCCGGGCTCGCGCAGGATGGCCCGGAGCAACAGGGGGTTGTCCTTCGCCGTGCCGTCCACGACGTTGGCGATGATGAAGGGCGCCAGAAGGGTCTGGGATGGGGTGGAGGGATGGCTGGACGAGGGGTTCTGGTGGAAGGCGAAGTTGCCCCTCACGCTGCCGAACTTCCCCTGCTCCCTGTTTTTTATGAACAGGAAATGGTATTTGCCGTTTCCCACGGGGGTTTTTTGAGCGGAGTAGACGGAGTTGAGCAACAGAGCGTCCGGGGTGACCGCGTCGTCGGTTCCCGAGTAGGCGAAGTTGACCCCCATGGAGCCCCGATCGCCCGTCAGCACCAGGAACATCGCGTGGATGTCCCGGTTGGCCTCATCCCCCAGGGGGTCCTTCGTGCGCCCGTTCATGATGACAACGGAATTGCGGTCGCTCACGATGTCCCCGCTGACCTGCATGGGGACCTTGGCCGCAGCGTCGCCCACCGTGTCCGTGCCCCCGGTGATCACCATCCACTGGGCGCCCACGCCGCTGGGGCCGAAAAGGTCGTCGAAACGGTAGTTCGCTCCGGCCTCCGTGCCGGACAGCAGAAGGCACGAAAGGCAAAGTACCGCCGCGCCGCCTGCAACCCTGAAAAAACTTCTCATGGCAAAACCTCCTTGTTTTGGATCTCTATGTTTGTGATTTATGATGTTTGCAACCGGAGACCTATCTGTCCCTCAATCCCGACCGGCGGGTCCGGGAGAGGCGGCGTTCGCTCCGCGCCGCCGCCCGATCCCGCCGGGACCGCTCCGGCCGGCCGCGGGGCGTCCCCTCGTCCTCACGGGGCTCCGGCGCGGAGGCCTCCTCGAATTGGGTTTCGGCAGCCTCCGCAGGGACCTCTCTTCCCTCGTCCGCCTCGGGCTCCGCCTCCGCTGCCTTGACCGATCTCAACATCCCCGAGGCTGCGATCAGGGAGAGATGATCCAGGGGGCGCAGCGCGGCGGCACGGGCGAAACAGGCGACGATCTCACGGGCCCGCTTCATGTAGCTTCGTTCACCCAGGGCGGAGCTCAGCTCGGCCAGCCCCATGGCCGCCAGGGCATTGGCCGAGGGAATCGCGTCGTCGCTCGCCGTCTTGCGCCTCAGGAAGATGTTGGGGTCGTCCGAGGAGGAGAGGAACAGTCCCCCGCCCTCGGGGTCCCAGAACTCCTCCAGGAGCTTGCCCCCCAGGGTCTCGGCGCAGCGCAGCCAGTCCCGCAGCTGTTTTTTTCGCGCCCCGGCGGCGGCGGCTGCGCGGTGGATCTCCATGACCCCCCACAGCAGCGCCGCGTAGTCCCCTGGGAGGGCGGGAATCCCCGCCTCCCCGCCGCGGTACCGCCGCCGCCAGCTGCCCCTGGGGTCCGGCAGGGCCTTTTGAAGGAACAGGGCGGCCCGTTCGGCGGAGAGCCTCCATTCCGGCTGCTCGAAGGCCGAGGAGGCGCGGGCCAGGGCCCCAATCATGAGGCCGTTCCAATCCATGAGCACCTTGTCATCCACTGCGGGCGGCGTGCGCCGGGAGCGAGCCTCCAGAAGGATGGCCCGGTCCCGGGCGAGGCGTTCCGCCGCCTCGGTCGATCGGATCCCGTAGCGCCGCGACAGCTCCGCGACGGTCGAGGCTTCATAGAGGATGTTCTGCCCCGTCTGCATCCCCGTCATCTCGTGTCCGAAGTTCCCGCCGGGCAGGACGGCGTAGGCGGCGCAGAACAGACCGCGGTCCCCCTCCGGGAGCAGCCGGCGGACCTCCTCCTCCGTCCAGAGGTAGTAGCGCCCCTCCCCCTCCTCGCTATCCGCATCGAGGGACGTCCGGAAGCAGGACTCCGGGGCGGTGAAATCCCGCTGCACGCACCCGACGATGTCCTCCGCCAAGGCACGGTAGAACGGGTCGGGCCGGATCTCGTGGGCCAGCGCCGCGGTCAGGAGCAGCAGGGCCTGATCGGCGAGCATCTTCTCGAAGTGAGGGATGAGCCACTGTTCGTCCGTGGCGTAGCGCGCGAACCCGCCGCCCAGATGGTCGTGGATGCCGCCCCGCCACATGCGGCGCAGGGTCAGGTCCGCCATGCCCAGGAGCTCCTCGCGCTCCTGCGTGGAGTTGACGGACGACCGGGCCTGCTCCAACAGGAAGAGGAGGCGCGGCGCGGCCGGGAACTTTGGGGCGAACCCGAACCCGCCCCACTGCGAGTCGAAGAGCCCCTGGAGCTCGCTGAGGGCGCTTCGGGCCGCCGCGGTGCCCACCCGGCCCCCCGAGACGAAGTTCAGGTGGGCGGCCAGCGTCTCTGCCAGGCTGTCGGCCCCGCGGATCACGTCCTCGCGCTGCATGGACCACAGCCACTTGACGCGCGGCAGGATGGCCGTCAGGCCCGGCATCCGGCCCGTCGTCCTCTTGGGCAGCCACGTGGCCGCGAAGAAGGGCCTGCCCTCTGGGGTCAGGAAGAGGTTCAGGGGCCATCCTCCGTTTCCATTCTGGATGTGGCATATGTCCATGAAGAGCCCGTCCAGATCGGGCCGTTCCTCCCGGTCCACCTTGATGGCGACGCAGGTGTCGTTCATGAGGTCCGCCACCTCGGGGTCGGAGAAACATTCCCGCTCCATGACGTGGCACCAGTGGCACGAGGAGTAGCCAATGGAGAGGAATATGGGTTTATCCTCTCTACGCGCGGCCTCGAAGGCCTCGTCCCCCCACGGGTACCACCCTATGGGGTTGTCGGCGTGCTGGAGCAGGTAGGGGCTGGGCTCATCCGACAAACGGTTCCTGGGCGGGGATAGGGTGGAGCCCGCCGTCCCCGGGACGGTCGAGAGGTCTCTGTAGATCACGAGCTCATTCCCTCCCATCCTCCTCCACAATCCCGGGCAGCTCGTCAAGGGACCCGACGGCGCGCCACGCCCCCAGCTCCAGGAGCTGATCCTTCGTGAAGTTGCCCTGCGCCGCACCGATAGCCCGCGTCCCCGCGGCAAGGGCCGTTTTGACGTCGATGTCGGAGTCCCCGACGTAGACGGTCCGAGCCGCAGGGACGCCGAAACGGTCCATGAGGCTCAGAAGCATCCCCGGATCGGGCTTGTAGGGCAGGTGGTCCGAGGGGCCGACGATCGCGTCGAAATAATCGGCCGTTCCGCTCCTCTCCATGGACGTTCGCGGGGCGTTCCGGTTCGAGGCGACGGCAAGGGTCAGCCCCATCTCCCGAAGGCGGGGCAGAATCGTCCTCGTCTCGGGGAAGGGATGAATCATGGAGTGTTCAAGCGGTGCGACCTTGTCGCGGTACAGGTCCATCCACTCGGGCCGGAAGTCGCCCAGGGTGCCGATCATGAACTCCCTCATGGGCATGGCGATGCACCGCATCACTTGGGCGAGAGTGGCCTTGGGACGGCCGACCGCCTCGGCCACAAGGTTGAGCCCCGCCAGGATGGCGTGGCTCGAGTCCACGATCGTCATGTCGTGGTCGAAAATCATCAGTTTGATCATAAAGCCCTCTCCATTACGATTCTAATGCCCGCTTGTTCCGAGGACCTTCTCCAGGGTATCCTCAAGCAGTTTCCTGGCGGAGTCCTCCGAAAGATTCCCGTTTCCCTTCAGGCGGTTCAGGATATAGTTGTAGATCTTGCACAGCTCCTCCCCATGCGGGCTCAGCCTCCCCGGTTCGAGGCGGGACTCCTTCGTTTGAAGGTCCTCCAACGCGGCGAGGGCGGTGCAGGCGAGGATGTGCTCCTCGGGGGCTGCGCTTCCATCCGGCATCAAGGGCTCCGTGGAGGCCCCACGGGAGAGCATCCCGTTGACGTTTGCCCTCAGCGCGCTGAAGTTCGTGGTGAGCTCCAGGTAGATGTACATCTCGATGTAGATTCGCTGGAACTCCGACTCGGGGGGCGTGATGAGGCTCGCGGCGGCCCTGGGAGGCCCCGGGACCTCGTGTCGGGGGGCGGCTGGAGCTGGGGTTTGGGGCGGAGTCCGTGCCGCGGCCGGCGCCGCGGGAGAGATCGGCGCCGCGGGAGAGATCGGCGCCGCGGATGGAATGAAGGCCCCGGCGAAATCCGCTGCGGGTGGGGAGACGGGGCTCGCCGAGGGACCGAAGGTGGCCCCCGGCGCGGGAGCGGTCAGAACTACGGGGCCGGACGCGGCGAAATTGGGAACGGACGCCCCTGATCCCGCCATGGTGGGGACCGAAAATCCCTCCTCCTGGATCTGTGTAGGGGCTCCAGCCTGCGGTACAGGGTCCGGAAAATTGGGCATGATGTCGATGGCCCTGCCCTGGACGGGCGTTCCCGAGAATGCGGATGTGGATCTGGACGCAGACCTGGATGCGGACGTGGAGCGGGGAGTTTTTTCTCTCCGAGGGCCCCGGCCTTTCCGTCTCAGGACGTGTGCCAGCAGCAACAAGAGAAAGAGTACCAGCCCGATGACGACGTAGGGCAGGCAATACCGATAGGGCTGGAGGGGTTGGAGCGCAGGGACGGAATCGAACCAATCCAGCAGGGGCCCGAATACCTCCATTACGCTCTGATGGAATGAGGTCAGCACGGTCTGTAGGTTGAACGACATCGGCGATATCTCCTTTGCTTTACAGCTGCTTTACAGCGTCAGACGCGGGGCTGGAAGATCAGCGCCGCCCAGAGGAGGACGTTGAACGCGATCGCAAGGAACACGGCTGCGGAGAGCATATCCTTCCCCGCCTTGATCTCGGCGCGATAGTTTCGATCGATCAGGTCAAAGGCCCTTTCGACCGCGCTGTTGACCAGCTCGAGGGCCATCACAGCCATCCAGCCCCCGATCACGGCCAGGGCACGCGGCAGCGGAGGCCGCAGGTGAAGCAGCAGGGCGCACAAAAAGAAGAACACCACAGCCTCGTACTCGAAGGCCTGCTCCTGCCTGAATGCCTGAAAAAGGCCGCTCAGGGAGTACGCGGTGGCATTATAGAGGCGTTTCCACGGGGCGTAACGTCTCAAAGGCCGCCTCCCCTGCGATGCGCCGTCGTCCCGTGAGGAGTCAAAGAGTCCGCTCCCCTTTGCGCCCGGTGAGGGTGATGCGCCCTTCCTCCCTGGGGTCCGCCCTCCCCCGGCAATCGACGCTCAGGTATTCGGCAAAGGCATCGGTATCGAGATAGGGGGTCTCGACGCGGGGGGCGCGCCTCAACACCTCGTACTTCTCCCCGTCGCCCCCGTTGACCATCCAGCCCGTGGTAGCCACGGTGTAGGTCCCCTCATCCATGACCTCCTCCCATCCGCCGTCCTTGAGGACGAGAAGGGACTCCAGACGGCTCCCCAGGGTGAGCACGCGGTCGTCCTTCATGATGGTGGGGGGCCTGGACAGGTCGTAGACGGCCTTGAGTCCGGATACCTGGAGGAACGAGCCGTTATGGAGACGTCTCATGGGGTTGTAATCGTCCGTTTCATCCGCGATAAGGGCCGACGCGGAGACCTCCAGCACCCAGCGCAGTTCCTTACCCGTCAGGGTCAGCACGAAGATCCGGTCTCCGAAAGGCAGTATGTCCGCGAGGGTCCGTTCCGAGAACTCCCCCGCGGGATAGATGGCGCCCCCGCGGATCCCTCCACTGTTGATCAGGGCCACGTCCGAGCTGGCCTTGAAGCGCATGCTGTCGGTGATGAAGTTCCCGATGGGCGCCTCCCCGGTCCTCAACGTCTTGCTCCTGGTATCGAGCGGGTGCTCGAAGCTCCCAAGCACGCGGCTGAGGGCGCGCGCCAGCTTGTCCTCGTACTCGAGGGCAACCTCCAGCACCCCGGGATCGGATATTGCCCGACCCAGGACGGGGATCAGCTCCCAGGAGGTCCCTCCGGTGTCCAGCCGGCCGTCCTTCATTCTGACGCCCAGGCGCCCCACGAACTGTCCCCCCAGGCCGCTCCAGATCAGGAGGGTAGGGTCGCCCTCCGGGTCCTCGATGAGGATGGGCTCGTCGGTCTGCTTGAGGGGCGCCCCGCATCCCGTGATGACGTGTATCCCCGCCACCGACCTGGCCAGCGCAATGCTCTCGTTCTCGTAAAGGCCGCTGAGAAGGACGATGACGTCGGCGCCCTTCCGCCTCAGATCGTCCACCATCTCCCGGGCCACGGTATTGAAGTCCGGATCGAACGAGACCCCCTCGGGCCGGTTGGTCAGCCGCATGACGGCGGGGGAGAGGAGTCCGAAAAAACCTACCTTCATGTCGCCCGCCTGCAGCACGACGTTCTTCCGCAGGGAGCTCTGCAGCTCGGGGTCCTGGGTGACGAGGTTCGAGATGACGACGGGGACGCGGGACACGGAAAGCGCCGCCTTCAAGTGCCTCAGGCCGTAGTCGAACTCGTGCTTGCCAAGCGAGTTGACCGCGATTCCAGCCCTCTCGAGCGCGGTCATCTCGGGCTTACCCTTGAAATAACGCCACATCGTCCCCGCGACGGCCTCGCCCGTTGCGACGAATATGGGGTTGACGTTCTTCTTCATGTCCTCATTCACGATTCCCGCGGCCGCACACAGCCCGCCCATAGCGGGAAGCGACCGCTTTGCCGATGCCTTGACGGGCAGGAGGTGGCTTTGAAGATGATTGAGTGTGTAAAGGGTGACCTCTCCATCGCGGGCGTACGCGGCACACGCCACCATGAGGAGACAGATCGACAGGGCAAACCCTCGGAGCAGTCGTTTTTTCATGATCGCTTCAACACTCCTTGTCCGGACAATGGACACCGCCGGAATGCCCGTCCGGCCGCCTCGGGCCGGACGGGCATAAGCGGCGTCCCGTACATCAGAATAGTGTAGAGCTTCCCCATCCCGATTACAACCCCAAATTCCGAGTTATACCAAATCCCGAGATTTTGCCTGCGGATTTGGGCCGAGCTATACAAAATTCCGAGTTGGAACCGTTCCGCCAGACTTGTCTAAATATACTCATAAGTATCTTTAGTGCTGACTTCCTGCTTCACTGAGGCCGGTTTCACCAAAAACTTGCGTTCCTGGTCAGAGCCTTCCTCTCCACAGGCTGACACCGTGGAACTCACGGCGTATTCCTTCAGATTTTTTGCAGCATTCACATCCCCCCAACCTCACACCGCCCCCAAATCGTTTGCGGGCATTGGCTAAACATTGAAGCGTATCTCGATCATGTCCCCGTCCCGGACCCGGTACTCCTTTCCCTCCAGCCTCAGGACGCCCTTGTCGCGGCAGGCGGCGAGCGTCGCCCCGCACGAGACGAAGTCGTCGTAGGCCACCACCTGGGCCCGGATGAATCCGCGCGCGAGGTCGGAGTGGATGGCGCCGGCCGCGTCCACCGCGGTGTCGCCGTCGTGCAGCGTCCAGGCGCGCACCTCGTCCGCGCCGCTCGTGAAGAACGACAGGAGCCCCAGCAGGCGGTACGCCTCGTGGATCAGGCGGTCCCGGCCCGGCTCGTCGATCTTCAGCTCCTTCATGAACTCCTCCTGCTCCCCCGGCTCCAGCTGGGCCAGGTCCATCTCGATGGACCCGAAGATGCGCAGGGTCAGGAGCCCCTTCTCCCCCATGGCCGCCTCCAGGGCATCCGCGCCCGGGACGGAGCCCGTCTGCCCCTCGTCCAGGTTCAGCACCACCAGCTCCGGCTTCAGGGTCAGGAAGGCGAATCCCGACAGCAGCCTTTTTTGTTCGTCGGTCAGGGGGTACTCCCGCAGCGGTCGCTCCTCCATCAGGTGGTCCTGGAGCGCGTGCAAAAGCTCGGCCTCCGTGGCCTCCGCGGGGGTCGTCTTTTTCTTGGCCGCCTTCTCGCCCAGGCGCGCGAGACGGTTCTCGATGACGCCCAGATCTCGGTAGATCAGCTCCATCTCCACGATCTGCCAGTCGCGCAGGGGGTCGATGGAGTTCTCCGGGTGGGGAACGTTCGGGTTCCCGAAGACCCGAACGACGTGCAGCAGCGCGTCCGACTCCGAGACGAAGGAGAGGAAGGAGTTCCCCAGCCCCGCGCCCTTGCTGGCGTCGCGGGAGAGCCCCGCCAGGTCCACGAACTCCACCGTCGCGGGCGTCGCCTTTTTGGGCGCAAAGATCTCCACCAGCCTGTCGAAGCGCCTGTCCGGCACGCTGACCAACGCTCGGTTGGGCTCGGTCCTGCCGCTGGCGTAGGGCTTGACCTCCGCCCCGGCCCTGGTGATCACGTTGAAGACGGTCGACTTGCCGCAGAGCGGTAGGCCGACGATTCCGCATTTCAGCAAAAGAAATCCCTCCAGACAAAGCTCCAGGACGTTACGGCGAATGAGGAGGTCGGCCTGCCGCTCTCGTCGGTATCCTCGATACCGACGGGGGTATGGGGCGAAGCCCCATTAGAAATCCGGAGTAGGCCGACGATTCCGCATTTCAGCAAAAGAAATCCCTCCAGACAAAGCTCCAG
>NZ_CAUUWA010000003.1 GCF_963548695.1 uncultured Fretibacterium sp. | reverse complement strand
GCCCCTTGGATCGTTCTTTTAAATAAAATAAACTATGATTTAATCAGCGCTTCCCAAGGTCCTGAGCAGGCGGTTCGACACGACGGCGTTCAAGGCGACCCACGTCACGTGATCCTCGACGATGGCCCAGGTCTTCGGGTATGCCTCCGCGAAACGCTTTGCAGCGGCGGCCAGCCCCGACCATCCCCCGACCTTCCCAAGGACTCCCTCGAACACCTCCGCCCGGATGACCCGGCCCTCCTCCTCGGAGCTCCCGAAGAACCTCACCACCCCGCGGGGAACGTCGATCTCTCCCCGCGACAGACACGCCAGAATCTCGGAAAGCTCATCGGTCGTCGGCTCGTACTCTCCGGCCAGAACCCGGAGGCTCATTGGATGACACCTCAGGATGATGTCGATAAGCGTCTCCAGCCTGCGACCGTCCCCAGACAACGGAACGACCTGTCGCTTCCTCCGCCCCATCTCAAGCCCCTCCTTTTCGTCGGGCCGATCTCGAATACCGTCCGAAAAACGAGTATCTTAGCGCTGACTATTTTTGACTATTATATCTCCCGCACTTCATCCGCTTCTCCTGCCCCTTGGCCAAGGGGGCTACCCGGAACAGGGGTACGCCAGCGCCCGAAGTCTCCGGGCTCAGTTTAGGCATTTTTTGCCCACTCTCCTATCCTTGCCCCCCTTTGAGAAGGCTCAGAACAGGGGCCGCTTTCTCCTCCCGGAGCCTCCTCTCAAACCCCGTGATCTCCGGCTCGGTTTTTTGCCCCTTTAGCTTCGAGGGGAAAGCCTCAAGGGCGTTTTTGCGAGGCCCTGATGCTGCTCCCTGTTTACTGCGTACTGTATTACTGTTTACTGGGGTCAAGGACCCTCCCGGAGACCCTTTGGGGGAGGGTAGGGGGGACGCCCCCCAGGGACCCTCCCCCCTTACTGAGCTTCCTGAACAATCTCCCGCATCGTAGTCTCCTGACCATCAAGCGTGATCACGTCGTCGAGTCGATCCGCAAAACGTTCGGTCACGAGACGCTTCCACTCGGCCACAAAATCATCTCGTAGTTCGCTGTAAAAATATGCGTTAGAGCCCCTTAAAGCCCCGATAGCTTGCGGAGGGCTATCGAAGTCCTGACGTAGGATGGCGGGGACAAAAAATCATATCGTCGTCATCAGGGTATCGTTCAACCGACATGAGCCCGCTTTCTTCGAGCTTCGACAAGGCCCTGTCATATTACTCTCTGCTAAGGCCAAAGTCCTTGAGGATCCGCCGTGTCACGGGGAAAAGGCCAGACATGTTTGAGCTTCTCCCAAAATGCAGAGCCACATACAGATATTTCGCCTCTGCATCCAGCTCGTAAAAAACAGGGTTATCCCAGAGCTCGACCGACAACTTGGCGTATCGAGGTTTTTTTCCCTTCGCCCGTTTTTTGTTCATGGGGGTACTTGGAGGAGAGGACATTTCGTCAAGGGGGATGTCACTCGGTTCTTGCCACTGCGGAAATTTGGGTGAGGGCACAGCGCACGACCGGAGAGCCCTGATAGGCGGTCATACCCAACAGGAGCTTCTTGATGTCCTCCGTCCTGGTGAGCGCCGGGAAATGCTGCGGCCTTTTAGGGGCTAGGGCTCCTCTCGCCATCTGGGCATGGCCCGCAGTCCGAACCGGTTCGACGTGCTTCCCGAACCATTCCAGAGCCACGTCCGAAAACGTGGACTTCCTGGCCGGATTGAGGGCCTCATGAGGGATTATCCCCCTGGCCCTGGTTTCTCTCAACTCGTCGCGCTTGGCAGCGGGCTTTTTGGGCGACCTTGGACTTTCTTAAAAATGGAAGTGGCGGAGGACAGAGGATTCGAACCCCTGGGGGCTTGCACCCCAACTGATTTCAAGTCAGCCGCCTTCGACCGCTCGGCCAGTCCTCCGCATGTCCCTGAGATTATACACTATCCGCTCCGCCGTCATGCCCTTGAAGCCATCCCTCCGACCCTCTACAATGACGAGGAAGTGCAACGAACGGACGAGGAGGTCGACAGCGTGGATTCACCGCAGGGGTTCGTGTGCAAAACGCGTGTGCGCTACGGCGAGACGGATCAGATGGGCGTGGCCTATTACGGCCGCTATCTGGACTGGTTCGAGATGGGAAGGACTGAGCTCTGCCGTTCGTATGGAAGGACGTATCGGGACTGGGAGGCGGATGGCATTCTCCTGCCCGTGGTCGAGGCCGGCTGCCGCTACAAGTCGTCCCTGTTCTACGACGACGAGATCGAGATCGAGACCCACATCTCCGAGGTCACGAACGTCAGTGTCACGTTCCGGTGTCGCGTGTTCCGCACCGCCGACGGGAAGCTGGCGGCAGAGGGCTGGACGCGCCACGCTTTCGTCTCGAAGGACGGCAGGCTGCTGCGCAGGGGCAACCCTCTGGCGGACTGGATGCGCGGGCATCTGGCGCCCTGATCGACAGGCAGTAGAGGGAGGTGCGTACCTTGTCCAGATTTCTGCTGCATGCATTCTTTTTGTTGCTGGGAACGCTCGTCGTTCTCATGGCTGCAGCGCGTTTTCTGCTGCCGTCTCTGGCCTTCCACCCCACGAGGGAGATCACCGCAACGCCTGCGGATGCGGGGCTCCGCTACGAGGACGTTACCCTGACGACGGACGACGGCGTCCGTCTGCGCGCCTGGTACGTCCCGGCCGAGAACGCCCGGGCGACGTTGCTCTTCTGCCACGGCAACGGAGGAAACCTCTCCTGGCGTGTGGAGTCCCTCCGCATCTTTCACGACCTGGGGCTCTCCTCCTTCGTCTTCGACTATCGGGGCTATGGACAGAGCGAGGGATCGCCAAGCCCTGAGGGTGTCGCCCGGGACGCGCGCGCGGCGTGGAACTGGCTGCAGGACAGGGGGGTGGCACCCGACGACATCGTGCTCTTCGGTCGTTCGCTCGGCGGCGCCGTCGCGCTGGAACTCACGCGCAGCGTCAGGCCCCGCGCGCTCATCCTGGAATCCACCTTCGCCTCACCGTTCGGAGTCCTGAACCTGGACTTTATGGCCCCGCTCCTGCGGGCGGCGGTCGGGGACATCTGGAACTCCCGGGAGGCAGCCGAACGCCTGACCGTCCCCACCCTGTGCATTCACAGCCCGGACGACGGCATCGTCCCCTTTCGTGAGGGAAGGCGGCTTTACGAGGCCGTGGCCGGCGGGAAGGCATTTGTGGAAATCCATGGCAGCCACAACGGAGGCTTCCTGCAGTCCCGGGAGATCTACGTTCCGGCCCTCGATCGATTCCTGACGGAGCATTTCGGCCCGATCCGGCGCTGACATAAGACGCCTGGCCTCTTGACAAACGCCGCCTTGAATGTCACCATAGATCGCACATCGGGGGAGCTTGTCGCTGAGAGGGGGCCGAATCCGGCCTCGACCCTGGAACCTGAACCGGATAATGCCGGCGTAGGAAGATGTTCGTTCTCATCCATCGTTCCTTTCGGATTCCCGTTCCCGCCCAATTCCTCCCCCGGATGTCGCCGTCATCTTTTTATCCTGTCTGGGGAGGTCGTTTCGTCATGTCGGAGCAAGTTCGTTCGTCGCGTACCGTGGTTTTGGTGGAGGGGGCCCTGTGCATCGCCCTCTCGATCGTGTTGTCCTACATCCGGCTGTTCCGTATGCCTCAGGGGGGCTCCGTCAACCTGGAATTGGTCCCGCTGATCCTGTTCGCCTGGCGGAGGGGGCTGTGTTGGGGCTGTGGCGCGGGGGTGCTCGCGGGCGTGATGAACCTGCTGCTGGGCGGGTATGTCGTGCATCCCGTCCAGGCGATCCTGGACTACCCCGCGGCCTACGGCGCCATAGGGCTGGCGGCGCTGCTGCCGCGTCAGAGGCTGGTGAGCCTGGTCCTGGCGGCGCTCGCGCAGTTCTCCTGTCATGTCCTCTCCGGCGTCATCTTCTTCGCCAGCTATGCCCCCGAGGGGACCAACCCCTGGGTCTACTCCGCCATCTACAACGGCTCGTTCCTCGCGCCAAAAATCATCATCTCCGGGGTCGTCACCTGGCTTTTGCTGCGGAAGCTGGAGGAGGTCTACCCCGCGGGGAAACGGTGACGGAGACCGCTTCGCCGTTCGCCTTCGAGGGCCGGGCGACTCGTCCGGCCCTCTTTTCTATCCTATTTTTATATTTATCCGATCCGATCTATTCCGAGGCGGCGCGGCGCCCGTCCCCGGCGACGGCCCGGACAGTTCCCGGCCCAGGGACACTCCCGGCACCGATCGGTCCGGGCCGGCCAGTCCCCCAGGGCCGCGCCCCGCGCCGCCTCCAGCACCCGCGACCTCAATCCGTCCCATTCGAAGTCCCGTGGAAAGGAACATCGGCTCCCGATGAGCCCTCCCTCGCGCAGAAAGATCAGCCCGACGTCCACCGCCTCGAAATTTTGCTTCGTGAGTCCCGTTTTTCCCCCTCCCGCGCCCTTTTCCGAGGCCCGTTCGGCGAGCTCCCGGACCGCCAGCGCGTAGAAGGCCAGCTGGGACCGGTAGAGCTCGTCCGGGGCCCCCGACGGGAGGGTGATCTTGTAGTCCCGGACGTGCCAGAGCCCCGCCGCTCCCGTGGAGCGCCAGACCACGTCCATAGCGCCGACCAGGGGCAGGCCCGACCCGCCGACCCGCACGCGGAAGCCCGCCTCTCGCCGAGCGCGCCCCGTCCTCAGGGCCCCGCCGATCTCCACCCCGGCCTCGGAGTCCTTGAACCGGTGGAGCCAGTCGGCCAGGGCCTCACGAGAGCCGGGGTCGCGCCAGATCTCCCGTAGGTTTGCGGGCAGACGCTGCGGGACGCGCGGGTCCGAGAGCCACCAGGACAGGGCGTCCCGCTCCCCCGGCATCGGGCGGTCGGAGGGCCAGCGCGCCAGAATCCAGTGGGCCAGTGTCCCCAGGTCCGCGCCGCCCGCGCTCTCCGCGTCCCCCGTTCCGCCCGCCGCCTCGTCGGGGATCTCCCAGCGAAGGTCCAGGCCCTGCCGGTAGCGACGCCGCCAGGCCAGCGGACACCACTCGAACAGCGCGAACGACGTCGCCGAGAACGAGGCCAGCGTCACCCCGTCGAGGCTCGGCGCCGGGACCGGCGCGGGGGGAACCTTCGTGGCATCGCCGGATGTCTCGGCTTCAGGCCCTGTACCGATTTTCGCCCTGATTTCCGTCCTGATTTCCGCCCTTGCCCCGCCCGAGGGGGCGGCCGGGCCTTCGCCGTCCTCGTCCAGATACCGGACCTCGGGCTGGCCCAGCTCCTGCCAATCGCAGCCCTTCTCCCCGGCCAGCCAGGAGAGGGCGAGGGACGTCCAGCGGTCCCGCGGCAGGGTGCGGTTCCCGTCCTTGTCCTCCCCGACGAACCCGCAGAGACACAGGGCGTCCTGCGCCCGGGTGCAGGCGACGTAGAAGAGGCGCATGTCCTCCTCCAGCTCGCCCTGAGAGGAGAGCAGCCGCTCCCAGAGCATCGTGCGGGGCTCGAGGTCTTTCTGCGCCTCCGGCCCGTCCGTCTCCGTGTTTTTGCCCGGAGCGCCCGAAATATCGGCCAGGGCGTCGGGAAGGCCGGAGAAGGCCAACCCCAGCGTCCTGGACGGACAGAGCGAGGAGGAGGCGGTGCGCCGCGCGGTGTCGAACACGGCGACGGCGGGGTACTCCAGCCCCTTGGATGCGTGGACCGTGGCGATGAGGACGGCGTCGGCGTCCGGGTCCATCCAGTGCGGCTCCTCCATGCGGGAACCGTCCCTCAGGGCGCGCTCCATCCACCGCGCGCAGCCGGCCAGGCTGACGGCGAGCCCCCGCTGATAGGAGCGGGCCAGGGAGTACGCACGCCGGACGTTTCGGAGCGCGCGGAGCCGATAGCGCGGGGCATATCCCGAGAGCCAGCGGCGGTCCCGGACGAAGCCCTCCAGCAGGGCCGCGGGGCCCCTGTGACGCCCCAGCAGTTCGAGGTGGACGAGCCGCTTGAACGCCTCGGGGATGAGCTCGCGCAGCAGGTCGGACAGCGGCCCCCTCCGCCCCGCTCGGAGCGCCGCGGCGCGTCCCTCGAGGAGGCGGAGCGCCTCCCCCCTCGGGACCCCCGAGAAGGGCGAGAGCAGCCAGCCCGACAGGGCCGTCTCGTCCCCGGGGTCCGCGGCCATGCGCAGCAGTGCGATGACGTCGCCCACCTCGCCGCGGGCGAAGTATTCCGTGCTTCGGTCCAGCCGCACGGGGATCCCCTCCGCCGCGAACGCCTGCTCCAGGAGGCCGTGATGGTTCCGGTTCCGTAGCAGCACCGCAAAGTCCCGCCAGCGTGCGGGCCGAAGCCTTCGTTCCGCCTTGTCCCACACGGTACGGCCGGAGCGGACGGCGTCCCCGATGCGCGAGGCGAGCGCCGCGGCGAGGCGCTCCCGGGCGTTCGCCTCGCCGCGTCCAGAGCGGACGGCGAGCAGGAGCGAAAAGGGGGCGAGGGTCCCCTCGCTGCGCTCCGATGGGGCCGCGGCCGGGGTGAGCGGCTCGTAGGCCAGCCCCCTCAGCCCGGCGGAGGAGCCGAGCCCGGAGCTCCAGATATGGGCAAACAGGCCGTTGATCCGCCTCAGGAGGGGGCCGCGGGTCCGGAAGCTCACGTCCAGCTCGATCCGTTCGTCCGCCTGGGCGATGGTCCCGGCGAAGAGCGCCGGGTCCGCGTGGCGGAAGCGGTAGATGGACTGTTTGGGGTCCCCGACGGCGAAGAGCCCCGCGCCTCCGCGTTCCCTCAGGGACTCCAGCAGGGAGAACTGGAGGGGGTCCGTATCCTGAAATTCGTCCACCAGGACGTGGCGGAACTCCCTGGAGGCGCGTACCCGTTCCGCCGCGCCCCGGGCGTGGAGGATCATGTCGGAGAACGACAGGAGCCCTCTCCGCCGCTTCATCTCATCCCACAGGCCCCAGGCCGTCCCGCAGAAACGGAGAAGCGTGGCGCGCAGGCGGCGTTCCGGCTCCGGGAGGGGCTCGTTCGGGGCCGGGCCGGACAGGACGGGGAGCTTGATCCGCTCCTGTTCCTTGCGCCAATCGCCCGCCGTCGTTCCCAGGATGTCCCTGATGGCGGCGAAGAGCTTTCCTGTCGCCCCCCTGAGGTTCCGAAGGGCGTGCAGGACGTCCAGCGTGAAGAGGCGCAGGGCCTCGTCGTCGGGCTCCCTGGGCCCCTCTGCGTTGCGGTCCCGGCCCGCCATCCGCGGCATCCAGAGCTCCCCGCAGGCGGCGATCAGCGCGGCGGGACTTTCGGCCTTGCCCTCCGCGCGGTCCTTGTGCGCCTTATCGGCAAGCTCTCCACCCAGAGCACGGAACACCGAGCCCCAGAGCTCCCAGGCCGAGAGCCAGTGCGGGCGCAGGAGCTCCGTCACGGCCGCGGAGGCCGCACACACCAAGGGATCGTCGGAGCTCGGGGCGGCGGCGGCCCAGTCCAGCATCTGGCCCCAGGTGTGTCCCAGCGAAGCGTGCAGCTCCGCCGTATCCCGCGCCAGGTCGCGGAGCTTCGCACCATCCCATTGGTCCAGGGCCGCGCCGAGCGTCCGGTCGTCGTCCAGGGCGACGGCGGCGGCGCGCAGTCGGGCGTCCCCGCTGAGCCTCGCCATTCCGCGGAGGTCCGCCCCCTCCGCGGCGTCCCCTATCGCGTTCCAGAAGGCATCCTCCTGCGGGCTGCTGACGACCGACGCGCGAGGGTCCACGTCCAGCGACAGGCCGGACTCCCGGATCATCCGTGCCGCGAAGGCGTGGATGGTCGAGATCCACGCCTCGCCGAACCCGTCCGTCACCTCTCGGACCCGATCCGCGGAGACGGGCGCGCCCGGTGCGGACAGGAGCTCGCGGACGCGCCGTTCGATGCGCTCCCGCATCTCGCTGGCCGCCGCCTCCGTGTAGGTGAGGGTCAGAATGTCGCGCGGCAGGCATTCCGCGTCCGTCAGGAGCAGGCGCGCGTATCGGCTGGAGAGCACCCAGGTCTTGCCCGTCCCGGCCCCGGCCCCCACCGCGACCCTACCGGCCCCGGCCGTCACGGCGGCCCTCTGCCCGGTGGGCGTGTCCGGCGGGAGCAGCAGGGGGTCCCAGAAGCCCTCCAATTTATCCATGAGCCCGTATCCTTTCCCGGCACAAGGCCGATACCTCGGTTTGATTCGAATTGAGGTTACGATTCGTTTATTGTACCGCTTGATTTTCGTCCGCAAAGGGGGCTGCAGCTTCCATGCGGAATGAATTACTATAATAAGTATAATAGTAAGCCTTCGTTCGGGTTCGCGTGCCGCGCGATATCGCGCTTTTGCGCGGAAGCGGAGCGTGCTATCATGGCCGATGAAAAACGGCGCACTTCATTGGAGGTGCGTTTCATTGGACTGTGGGACGATGTCCCTGGAGGCGCCCCGAATCGGATATCCGAAAAAATTCAAGACTTGATTTTTCGGCGCGTTTGAGGTCTTCCACAAAGTCCACTTATCCACAATGAGGCGCCAAGTGAACGTCTCAAGCCTGTTTTTGGAATTTTATCCACCTTCTTATCCACTTATTCACAGGGGGACGGGTATAAGAAATCAACATGGGGACTTTATGGGGACGCTTTATGGGGACTTTGAATTGAAACGAGGTCATGTTTTTGTTTAATTTATTCCGTAAACTTCTGCGCCACATGACGCAGCTGCTCCTCCTTTTATTCCCGCTTCTGTTTCTGTTGGCGGCCGGCCTCGTCTGGCTGCCGACGGGCCGCTGGCTGCTGCTGCCGATCGTCCGGCACATCGGCTCCGGCCTCGTGCCCTCCCTTCGCGTCGAGGGGCTGGAGGGGTCCCTCTACGGGGGGTACACGGTGACGGGGGCGGCGCTCGTATCGGGCGACGCTGCTCTGCTGGAGCTTCGGCGCCTCTCCGTGCGCCCGAACTGGAGCTCCATCCTGAGCGGGAGCCCCTGGCCGGAGGCCCTGGAGCTGGAGGGGCTGAGCACCGACGTGGAGAGCCTTCGGAGCCTGGCGGACCGGTTCGGCGGAGGGACGGCCTCCTCGGAACCCCTGCATGTCCTCCCGGTGCGCATCTCGGTTCGGGACGCCGCCGTCGCCTCCCCCTGGGGAGCCCTGAATTTGACCTCGCTGGACCTCTCGGAACAGGGGGGCCTCGTCCTGCGCTCGGCCCTCGGGGAGCTCCCGCTGGAGGCGGACGCGGTCATCGGCTTCTCGCCGCTCGAGGTGGTCTCCAGCGACGTCAGAATAGGGAAGGGGAAGGGCTCCTTCAAGGGACGCATCGAGCAGCCCTTCGACCTCCGCGGCGACCTCTCGGCCCTGTCCCTGGGCTCCCTTTTGGAGCTCCTGCCCGGTAGTGCCGACCTCCGCGGGACGGGGAGGCTCGACGGCCGCTTCTCGGTCAGAGGGACCGTGGACGATCTCGAGGCCGGCGGCGTGCTTTCCCTGAAACGCGCGCGCGTCCGGGACGTCCCCCTCGAGCTCCGCCTCCCCTGGAGCTGGTCCGGAGGGGTGCTGACCGTGTCGGACGCGGCATTCCGCAGCTTGTCCGCCGACGCGTCCCTGGCCCTGTCGGCGGACTTTCGGGGAGGGGCAGGGACCTCGGGGCCTCGCCTGGCCGCGCGCGGCTCCGCCAAAGGGGTGTCCCTGAAGAACATCGGCCGCCTCCTCGCGCCCCAGGCCGGCCTGGCCGGCGAGGGGGGACAGGTGCGGTTCGACCTGACCGCCGACGCCTCGGGCAGCGTCTCGGGCGATCTCTCGGCGAGTCTGCCCGAGGTGGCCGCGGGCGGGAAGCGGCTGGTCCGGAACCTGACCGCCGACATACGTCTGACCCCCGGGGCCCCCCCCCGCATCGTCTGCGACGGCGAGGTCTTCGGGGGCCGCGTCCGAGGCAGGGGAGAGGCCCTGCGGAGGAACGGCGCCCTGCGGCCGGAGATGTCCTTCACCGCGACGGAACTCGATACCGCCCTGATGGCGGCCGTCTTCCCCGCTCTGGCCGCTGCGGCCCCGTCGGGGAAGCTGGCCCTCACCGTCCGGGTCGACGAGGCGATGGCCGTCTCGGGGACCCTGAGCTCCCCCGGCCTTACGGCCGGAGGGGTGACGGTCCGCGACCTGAGCGCCTCCCTGCGCTGCGCCGACGGGCAGGCGGTCCTGGAGCGCCTGGAGGGGCGCATCGGGAAGGCGCCGCTGTCCCTGTCCGGGACGGCGGACCTTCGGCGAAAGGGGCTCGGCTTCGAGGGGCGGGTCCTGGGGCTCGACCCCCGGTCCATCCCGCAGATCGCCTCGCAGGTCAGGGGGCTCCTGGACGTCAAAGCCTTCGTCGGCGGCTCGTTCTCGGATCCCCGCGTGACGGTCCACCTGACCGGGAAGGATGCCCGCGTGGCGGACGTCCCCCTACGCGGCCTCAAGCTGTCGGCCTCCTATGCGGACGGTCGCCTGACGCTGCCGGAGTCCGCGCTGAACCTGCCCGGAGGAACGCTGACCCTTCGGGGGACCGTCGCCCTGCCGAGGGAGGGGAAACCGCAGCTCGACCTCTCCGGAATACTGAACGGGCTGAACCTCGCCTCCCTGTTCGGGGCGGGGAAGCCGCAGGGCCTGGATGGCACGCTTCAGGGGAGCTTCAAGGTCTCGGGGCCCGCGGACTCGGCGGCACTGTCCGCGTCGCTTCGAGGGACGGGCATCCGGGCCGGCGGCGTCCCCCTGGACGGGCTGGAGCTCGACCTGCGGGGAACGACGAGGGAGATTCGCGTCGACCGCCTCTCGGCGGCGCTGGGCAAGGGGACGCTCGAGGGGAAGGGATCGGTCTCCCTGTCGGCGCGAAACCCCATGGACCACAAGCTCGACGTGAGACTGGCCGTGAGGGACCTGTCGCTCCGGGAGCTCCTGAATCCCTTCGTGCTCGATGCCCCGGTGGGCGGCATCCTCAACGGCTCCCTCACCCTCCAGGGCTCGCCCGCAAGGCCCGAGGCGACCCTGCGGGTCGATACGCCCCTGACGGTCCGGGAGACGATCGTCGACCGCCTGGCGCTGTCGGTTCAGTCCTCGGGGAAGGATCGCTTTGCGCTGCACGCCAGCGGCAAGCTCGGGGACTTCGGGCTCACCGTCAAGGGGGACGTTCGGCGGGAGGGCTCGGGCTGGCGCTACTCCATGACGACGGAGCCGCTGGACCTGGACCGGATGCTCTCGGCCAAGTCCCCGTCCTTGAAGGGCAAATTGGCCGGACGGATGACGGCGAAGCTGACGGGGGCCGTTGGAGCGAAAGGGGACGGAGCGCTGCCGTCCGTCGCCGTGTCCCTGTCCATCCCCAGGCTGACGGCCTCGGGGATGACCGTTACGGACATCGCTCTGCCGTTCCGGGTCTCCGGCGGAAAGGCCACCCTGAGCGGGGGAAGGGCGGTGTTCTGCAAGGGGTCGGTCCGGGCCGATGCCGACGTGAACCTGGCGGAGTCGAAGTGGCAGGGGACCGCCAGAGTGAGCGGAGTGGACCTTGGGGACCTGACCCGTCCCTTCCTGCCCGAGGGCGAGCTGGTCGGCAGCGCGGACGCCAACGTCCGCCTGAAGGGCAACTTCGGGGCCCTGATGATGGTCTTCGCCAACGGCAGCTTCACGACGAGCGGAGGGTACCTCCATAAGGTGGGGATGATCGAGACCATATCGCCGATCAAACGCATCACCTTCGAGGCGATTCGGGGGACGTTCTTCTGGGACGGCTCGGACCTCTGGCTGAACCCGGGGACCCAGGCCACGGCAGGGCCCGGCGAACCCCTTTACCGCTATTTCTCGGTCAACGGACCGCTCGGGATACCCGGCAAGGGACTGAAGCTGGTCTGCAAGGGCCGTTTCGACGTCCAGATGCTGAACAAAGTGCTGGGCGCCATGAAGGGCGTATTTCAGTACTTCACCGGCGGGCTCTCGAACACCAACCTGCTCAAGAGCGTCTTGGGCGAGGCGCTGGGCGTCAACAAACGGGATTTTCAGGACGTATCCTTCGTCCTGGCGGGCGGCTGGTCGAACCTCCAGCTGCTGAATCTCAGGATCGACAAGCCGCTGCAGGACTACCTGCCCCTGGAGAAGCTCAACAGGACCGAGGAGCAGAGGGGGGACGGCGCACAGTTTCGCCTGAACCTGAAGTTCCCGACCGGCCCCGGCGCAAAGGGCGGGGAGAACCGCACCGAGGACCAGCTCAAGGATCAGCTGCTGGACAACCTGCTCAACATCGGAAATTGACGGATGGGTAGACTTTGCATAGCTGACGCTACGAGGTGTGTCAGGAGGTGGGATATGCATGATTCGGAATTTGAAGATCGACAAATACAAGTTGTTTCGTGACTTTGCTCTTGAACTGGACGGTGGGGTCAATCTGCTGTGCGGCCCAAACGGCAGCGGGAAAACATCTGTCATCGAAATCGTCCACGCCCTGACGCGATTTCTCGCCATGCCCGATCACTCGGACACCATCGCGTGCTCGGTGGAGGACGCCTTTCCTCTCCGTACCTTTTGCCGATGGCTCACCGAGGAGCGCGGTTCTGGGGAAATGTCCATTAAACTTGAGGTTGAAAGCGCCCAACATCAGCATTACATTTACGAGTTGACGGTTCGGTACAATTTCCTGGAAAAAATCTCCAGGGTTCAACACGAGTCGCTTCGGCTGGGTGAGACGTTGCTGTTGGAATTTAAAGAAGGCCACATAAAAATGTTTACGGACGACAAGAGAGAGCTGTCCTTCAGAAGTGACTGGAAACGCTCCGGTCTGGTCGTCGGTTCGAGCAACAGCAGCCAAATCCGGGAATTTGGCAAACGGATTGCGTCGTTGTACGCGTTTCACCTCGTCCCCGCTCTCATGAAGCAGGATGTGGAAAAAACGATGGAAACGCTTGACCTGTACGGAAAAAACTTTGCTGCATGGCGTTTCCTGCATGCGACCCAGGAGCCCATGAAACAAGCCAGGGTCGTTGAGCAGTCGAAATATTTCATCCCCGGCCTTGTCGATATCCGCTACATCAAAAAAGGTGATTGGCATGCGCTTGCCGTGAAGGTGGAGTTCAACGGAAGGGAAAACGATATCGAATTCAATGAGCTGTCGGACGGTCAGAAAACCCTTCTCGCGCTCTACTCGATCCTCGCCAATATCCCCAACGGAAGCACTGTGCTTGTCGACGAGCCGGAGAACTTTTTGGCCCTTGGCGAGCTGCAGCCTTGGCTGGAAGCTATGAACGACGCCTGGGAGGAGCGGGACATACAATTCGTCATCATCTCGCATAATCCCCGGACGTTGAATTGGCACAACAAAAACGCGATGATTTTCTCTCTGGAGGGGACTCCGCCGGAGGTGGTCGTCGAGCGGCGTACCGATGACGATGACGAACCGCTCGTCGACAAGCTCCACCTGATGGAGTGGAAAGGGTGTGACAATGATTGACCTTTCTCGATATCGAGTGTTCATACTCTGTGAGGATCAGGAGCACAACTATTTCATACGCACATTTTTTAAGTCCTTAGGGGTCGGCGATAGAAAATTCGACACCTATCCGTTGGTCGACGGATCCCGCTCCGCCGAGGGGCATGTGAGAGAACGTTTGCCCGAGGCATTGGACAAGATTCGTAAAAACCGTGAGAATGTTTTTCTTGTGGTCGTAAGCGACGCGGACAAAAACAATCCCAATCTATCGGATCGCGTAAAACAGTGGAATGAGGAGCTGCATTCCAGGGGACTACCGGTAATCTGCAAAGAGGATCGGATTTTGTGTCTTGTTCCCAAAAGGAATATCGAAACGTGGTTTGCCTGGATCGATGGAGAAGAAGCAATCGACGAGACCAAGGACTACAAGCAAAGATACAGGAGACCCAAAGCGGGCGATTACGGCAAAAGGTTTTTTGAAAAGTATACCGAGTACCGTAGCCGAGACACGAGATGCGATGACGCACCGCGATCGGTTCGGGACGCGTGTACGGAATTGGGCCGATTTTGCGACGCGCTCGATAAGCATGAGAGACGGAAGGAATCGAGCGCATGACAAACTTGAGAAAAGCCGGTCCCCTATTCGAGCGGGCCGGCTTTTTCTGCAAAGGAACCGCCGCTACAGCCCGTATGGAAAAATTGGATATGGAGGGAGGCGTTGCCTTCAAATCCAAGTCCTGTATGAAAATCTCGATGTTTCACGTGAAACGTTCGCTGCCTTGAGCATGCTGGGGAAGCGGGTTCGGCTTCCCCAGCGCTGCTTCTTACGCCTTCTGCCTCAGTCGCTCCGCGGCCGCGGGCAGGGCTTCGAGGAAGGCGTCCAGCTCCCCGGGCGTCGTGAAGAACCCCGGCGACACCCTCAGGCCCCCCTGCGGGAAGCTCCCCAAGGTCCTGTGGGCGACAGGGGCACAGTGCAGCCCCGGCCGGGTCTCGAACCCCTCCCGCGAGAGCGCGTCGGCCAGTATGCCGTTGTCCAGCCCCTCGATATTGAAAGAGAAGACCGGAAGCCGCCCCTCCATGCCGCGCTTACCGGTGAGCTGGATGCCCTCCACGCGGGAGAGCCCCTCGAGCAGCTTCCCGCCCAGCTCCCGCTCGTGCCCGGCGATCCTCTCGATCCCCGTCTCCCCGATCCAGCCCAGCGCCGCGTGGAGCCCCACGATCCCCGGCAGATTCGGGGTCCCGGACTCGAACTTGTCGGGAAGCTCCTCGGGCTGCGTCTCGACATGGGAATAGCTCCCGGTCCCCCCGGCCACCAGCGGTTCGACCCGCGCGGCGAAGTCCGGGCGCCAGAGGACGCCCCCGATCCCCTGCGGGCCCATCAGCCCCTTGTGTCCCGTAAAGCAGAGGGCCGCGAGCCCCAGCGCCGCCGCGTCGATGGGGAGCACCCCCGCGGTCTGGGCGCTGTCCAGGACCAGGGGGACCCCCGCCCTCGCACAGAGCTCTGCGACCGTATCCAGCGGTTGCACCGTGCCGCAGACGTTGCTGGCGTGGGCCAGGACCATCAGGTCGTACCGCCGCGCCGCAAGCGCGTCCGCGAGCGTTTGGGGGTCGAGCGTGCCGTCGCTCCCGCAGGGCAGGAACGTCACCGCCACCCCGGAACGTTCGAGGGCCCTCAAGGGCCGGACGACGGCGTTGTGCTCCAGGGAGGAGGTCAACACGCTCATTCCGGGCCGCAGAAGGCCGCGCAGGACGACGTTCAGCGCCTCCGTCACGTTGGGACAGAAGGTGACGTACCGCGGGTCCCCTCCCTCATACCCCCCGAGCAGGGCAGCCAGGCGAATCCGACAGTCCAGCACCGCGTTCAGGGTCCCCATGTCGCGGGACGAGGAGGTCCCGCGGCCGAGGTTGGCTCCGCCGCACGACAGAAAGTGCGCCATGGCCTCCCCCACGCAGGGCGGCTTCGGCCAGGTCGTCGCCGCGTTGTTCAGATAGACCGACGATCCGGAAAGACTTCTCTCCAATTCAAACCCCTCCTCAAATCGAAGTTTGTGGATGCGATGGGGCGCGCCTGCGGACCTCCGAACCCGCTAGACACTCAGGACCTTGTCCGCCCCCGTGACGGCCTCGAGGATCTCGAACATGTTGGAGATCGTCCCCACGCCGACGCGCTCGGTGATCCCGAAGTGGTTCGTACAGGTCCCGCACACAAGGATCTTCGTGCCCGTCCTCTCCAGGTCCTTCAGGTGGTCGCAGGTCGAGGCGTCCGACAGGGCCAGCTTGACCCCCTCGTTCATGAGGGCCAGCACCGCGGGCGGCGTCTCGAGCTTCGAGAGCGTGCCCAGGAACCCCTTAATCAGGACCTCGCCCAGCTCCTTGTCCTCGCGCCCCAGGGTCTTCCCCGCAACCAGGACGGCAAGCCGGGCGCCGCCCCGATTGCAGGGAGCCGGGCCCGCAGCGGGGGACGAGCCTGCGGAGGCGGCCGCACCGTCCCTCCGGGCGGTCACTTTGAACTCGCCGCCGTTCTCCCGATGCTGTACCCGGAAACCCTGGCCCTCCAGGAAACGGGTGACGTTCGAGACGGCGACGGCGTTGTCCACCAGAACCTCCAGCTCCGCCGCCCCCTTCTCCACCGCAGCTCTGGTCATGATAACCGGCTCCGGACAAGCCTTACCCACAGCATTGACCGTAATCATAAAAAATCCCTCCTATATAGTTAAAGAAACGCTGATTTAATCCCTGAAGCCCCCCGGTGGTACCCCAGCTTGCCTGTTTCGAGGAAGAAACTTGCCGGGGCCGCCGCTTCCTTAATAAAAACTCAGGGCTCCGCCCTGAACCCGCCCAAGGGACTCGTCCCTTGGGAATCCCCTATGGACATTCCTTTATAACTAAATCCCTCTATAACCAGCCCCTCAGACGGCGGTCCCATCCCCCTCCACAATGCGCCGCAGCCTCTCGGTGTCGATGGGCAGCTTCCCCAGCTCCTTGCCCCATCGGATATAAGCCTCGACGTTCCCCGCCGGGGTGAAGAGCGGTACCTGGCAGCCGGAGCCCAGGACGTATCCCTTGGGGGAGTCGTGGGCCTTCAGGATGCACTCCGCCACGGACCTCTTGATGTCCTCCTCCTTGCCCAGGTTCAGGACGTTGACCGGGGGGACGTTCCCGATGAGGGCGACGCTGTTCCCCATGACCTCCTTGGCCTCCGCCAGATCCTCCACGTTGTCGACGCTGAAGGCCGAGACCCCGGACCCCATGATGTCCTCCCAGATCCCCCGGGTGTGCCCGCAGATGTGGGTACCGGGATTCTTCCCCAGCACCTCGCCGCCGTGCCGCACGTTCTCGGTGAAGTAGGGAAGCGAGAACTCGAGGAACTGCTTGTGCCCCAGGAGGTCCGTCGAGGCCACGGGGTCCGAGAAGGAGAGCCCGACAATCCCCCGCTTGCCCAGCTCGTCGATATACCGGTTATTCCCCTCCGTGACGACCTCCATCAGGCGACGGACCTCATCGGGGTAGCGCCGCGTCCAGCGCAGGAAGTTCTCCGCGCCACATACTGCGATGGCGACGCTGACCGGCCCCGCCATTCCGGCGCCCACGCCTGTCCTGCCGTCCAGCCTCTCCTTCAGCTTGACCAGGGCCTCCAGCACGATGGGCAGGCGCCCGTCCTTCAGAGGGTCGGGGACCCTGAGTTCATACACGTCCTCGGGCTTCCGGACCCGCGGCGTCTTCACGCTGGGGATGCAGTGGTTTTTGTAGAGCATCTCGGAGCCCATGGCCTCCGCCATGCCCCTCAGTGTGATGGAGATGCTCGCTCCGTCCGGCTGGAACCGCTCCCAGAACCGGGCCTCGACGTCGGCCATGACATCGGAGTTGAAGTAATAGTCCCTCGTATCCACGCCGAAGAGCGTGATGGCCGTCTCCCCCATCGAGATGGAGACCTTGAGCCGCTCGGGCCCGCCCTGCGTCGTCTGGCTCATCCTTCGCACACTCCTTCTACATTATCCTTTAACCTTGCAGAAAAAATCAATGACGGCTCGTCCTTTATGCCGTTTCCGCCCCTTGGGCGATCCGACACCTTCCGTAACGCAGCTCCGTGAACTTCCGGGCCAGACAGGGCCCCGCGCAGAGGTTCCCGTCCGCGGCCCTCTCGAGAAACCCCACGGAGAAGAGCGACGTCATGTTCTTGGGGCACATGTAGATGGGCGTCGCAAGCCCCTCCGCGCGCTTCAGGACCCGCAGGTAGCTGGGACCGGAGACCTGACGGAACAGGCGGGGCCCCACGAGGTCCAGGGATCCGACGGAATCCGCCAGGTAGATGAGCTCCGGCCCGAGGGCGTCCACCCGCGCGATGTGCTCCGAGATGAAGTCCTCGACGATGCCCAGGAGCCTCGGGAAGGGCTCCTTTTGCTTCGGCATGGCCCGGTAGACCGCCTCCGTCGGGAGGAGCCCCGAGAGCAGGGCGATGGGCCCCGTCGCGCCGACGACGACCTGGGCCCCTCGTTCCTTCAGAATCCTTATGGCCTCGAAGAGGGGGTCCAGCACCTCGCACCGGATGGACTCGGGCCGGAAGGACTCCGCCTCCGACCAGTCGGCAAAGACCTCCTTCGCCACCCGGTCCCCCAGCTCCGGGTCCCAGGTGATGGCCGTCCCGAGACAGGCCGTCATCAGACACTCCGACAGCGGGACGACGACGTGGTTCATGCCGTTTACCTCCCGCACCCTCTCCGCCGCCCGCGCCATGGCCGCCCCATCCCTCAGGGTCTCCTCGTAGCTCAACCCCAGCTCCTCCAGAATGGGGACGAGGCTCGGCACGTCCTCCGACTTGCATTGATAGATCTTCATGGCCTACCCTCCCTTCTCAACGAAACAGCGGCGCCTCAGCGAAACAGCAGCGCCTCGGCAAACGTCCGCTCGTAGCCGGGGCGTACGCTCAGCTCGATGTAACGCACCTCGCGGATGCCCTGGGTCATCCTCCGGTGATGCTCCCGCGAGACCAGGGAGAGGTAGGCCCCCGTCCTGCTGGAGTTGCCGATGTAGTGAATCCGGTCCCCGAAGGAGGCGGGGAGCAGCCCCGCGCCGACCAGGCTCTCCGGGGCCAGGTGCTTTCCGAACTGTCCCGCGATGACGACCCGGTCCACCGCGTCCGGCGTCAGCCCCGCCGCCTCGATCAGGCAGAGGGCCCCGGACAGGATGGCCCCCTTGGCCAGCTGGATCTGGCGCACGTCCTTCTGCGTCAGGACCAGGGGCGTGTCCCTCTCACGAAGGACGAGGCTCCGCTTGCCCTCCGACGCGCCGATGAGATGGCGCAGCTCGGGAGGCGCCTCCTCCGCCCGGGCGATGTTACCGCGACTCGTGATCAGGCCGGCCACAAGAAACTCCCGGACGACGGCCAGGATCCCGCTGCCGCAGAGGCCGATGGGCTCCCTTCCCCCGATGGCCGTGAGGGAGAGACGCCCCTCCTCCAGGGCCGCCTCCTCGACGGCCCCCTCCTGGGCACGCATCCCGCAGCTGATGTTCATCCCCTCGAGGGCCGGCCCCGCCGCGCAGGACGCGGCGAAGAGCTCCCCCCTCCGCGACAGGACCATCTCACCGTTCGTTCCGATGTCGATGAACAGGACGTTGTCCTTCGCCTCAGTCAGGTCCGCCGTGACGATCCCGGCGACGATGTCCCCCCCGACGAACGAGGAGATCTGCGGGAGGCAGAGGACCCGGGCGTCCGGATGGATGCGGGTGAACCCCAGGTCCGAGGCCCGTTCGTACCGGGCGCGCCGCAGCTGGGGCGCGTAGGGGGACAATCCGATGGAGCGGGGGTCGGCGCCCAGCAGGAGGTGCGTCATGGTCGCGTTCGCGCCGACGCTGAGCTGAAACACCCGCCGGGGCGGGACCGCGTGCTCCCCGCAGATGGAGAGGAGCAGATCCTCCAGTTTCAGGACGATCTCGCGCTGCATCTGCAGGACCGCCTCCATCCCGACCTCCTGGACCCAGGTGATCCGGGTCAGGACGTCCTGACCGTGCTCCTTCTGCGGGTTGACGTCGGAGGCGCTGCCCAGCTCCCGCCCCGTCCCCATGTCGATGAGCGACACGACAACCGTGGTCGTCCCGATGTCCACCGCCGCCGCGAAGACCCCCTCCTCCCCGTCCTTTCCCTCGGGCTCCGCCGTGAGGAACTCCCCGTCGTGGGTCAGGACGGAGAAGCGCGTTTCCTCGGAGGGAAGACGCCGCAGGACGGCAAGGGGGACCTCCTCCAGGCCCGCCGCCCCGGCCAGACGCTCGTCCAGCGAGAGGGGGGCCTCCAGGGACGCCGGCTCCAGGACGACGCTCTCCCGCCGCAGGGGCGGGTCGAAGACGAAGTCGGGGACGAACCCGTCCGTCAGAATCGGGTGGCCCTTCTCCTGCGCGTCGAAGAGTTGGACATCGAGGTCTGCCTCCGGCCGAACGAAGCAGGCCAGGCGCACGCCGTCGGCCAGGTCCTTCTCGGAGAGGAAGCGCCGCTCCCCCTCGGAGACGGGTCCCGCCCCGCCCCCGAGGACCCGGACCCTACACTTGCCGCACGTCCCGCGCCCTCCGCAGGCCGCGTTGATCGGCAGCCCCGCGCCCCGCAGCGCCGTCAGGAGAGTCTCGCCCGGTACGACGGAGAGAGAAAGGTCTTGTTTTGAACTCTCTTTGAGAGTAAGTTCCATGTCTGGCTCCCTCATTCCGTTTCTAAATCATTCGTAGGCGAGGCGGCTTTTGCGAACCGCCGCGGATAAGCAGGGAGCCGACGGAAGTAGGAGTCGTGCGAGTTACTTTGGGGCTTTATCAGGCATACAAAGGGTTGGGGGAGTGCGAAGCAATCGAGTGAGCCCCTACTTGCGTCGACAGCACGGCAGCTGTGCCGTGTGTCGACGTAAGCGATTGGCACAGCATCTGCGGCTCGAAAAAGCCGCAGAGGGCTGGCCACCTGCTTAAACGAAGCATGCGGATGATTGAGAAATGGAATCAAATCGTGCATAAGAGGGCGTCCTCCTCCCGATTCCGCTTGGCCGCCCTCAAAAGGGCCTGCACGGAGCGGATGTCCGACCGCGTGCCCAGGCCGCAGGCCGGGGCCAGGATGTCGGACCCCATGTTGAGGGCTGAGCGGGCCATGGCCTGAACCTTCTCCTCCGAGGCGAAGGCCAGGCCGAAGGAGCTGACGTTGCCCATAACCTTGCGGGGCGCGAGGTGCTCCCGCGCCGTGCGCAGGTTCACCATCGCGTCGAAGCTGAAGGCGTCCGCCTCCACCGCGGCCAGTTCGGAGAAGACGTTCTTCATCTGCCCGCAGATGTGGACGATGAAGCGCATGTCGGGAAACGCGCAGCGCACCCCGCGAATCAAATCGTTGAGGTACCGGACGGCGAACTCCCGAAAGTACCGTGCACCCAGAATCTCGCCCGTCCCGCTGGGGTCGGAGATCGCCAGGACGTCGGCCCCGGCGGCGGCCTGAGCCGTGCCGAACGCCATCAGCATGTCCGTCACCCTCCGCATCAGGGCATGGGCGGCCTCGTTTTTGCGCCGGAGGGACTTGTAGAAATCGATGGGGTCCGCCAGCGACGTCGCCAGGCTGAGGGGGCCCGTCAGGTTGCCGATGATGGGGACGCCCTCCTTCCCCGTCCGCTTGAGCCGCTCGATGGCCTCGATGACGACACGGGCCCGCCCCCGGCCCAGGTCGGGCTCCGGGAGCTCCGCCCACCGCTCCACCCCGTCGATGACGTAGCCCGAGACGTGCGGTTCGCACTCCCGGTTTCCCATGTCGACCGGGGCGCCCAGGGTCTCCGCCTCGACGGTCATACAGAAGGGCGCCCCGTAGTTCTCGAACATCTCGTGGTCGTACACCGCCCTGGCGAGCTCCGCCATCATGACCGGGTCCGTGTGGGCCTCCGGCCAGGCGATGCCGCACCGGTCCATCAGATCGACGACGATGGCGTTCATCATCCCGCCGGGACAGATACAGGGCGCCTCGGGAATCGCCTCTCCGCGAAGCACCCCCAGCAGCCTCTCCTTCTCGTTCACGCCGTTCCCTCCCTGCCCCAGTGCTCGATGATGCCGCACGGAAAAACTTCAGGGCTTCGCCCTGAACCCACCAAAGGGACTCGTCCCTTTGGAATCCCAATTGGAATCCCAAAAAACGGCCTCATGTGGCGGGGACCGGCTCCCCGTTCAGGAGCATCTTCGCCACCCGCACCGCCTCCATCGCGCTGCCCGTATAAGCGTCCGCCCCAATCTTGTCGCAGAAGTTCTGGGAGACGGGGCCTCCGCCGATCATGACCTTGATCTTGCCGTAGAGCCCTCGCTCCTTCAGAAGCTCCACCACGCGCTGCATCCCGATCATCGTCGTGGTCATGAGCGTGGACAGGCAGATCAGGCGGGCATTCACCTCCTGAGCCTTGTCCACGAAGGCCTCGATGGGCACGTCCCGCCCCAGGTCGTACATCGTGAAGCCCGCCGTCTCGAACATGATCTTCACGAGGTTCTTCCCGATGTCGTGGGTGTCGCCCTGCACGACCCCGATCACGGCAGGAATCGGCTCCTCGCCCTCCGCCGCCTCATCCTTAAGATGCGGCTTCAGCACGTCCAGCCCGTTGTACATGGCGTCCGAACAGAGCAGCAGGTCCGTGACGAAATACTCCTCCTGCTCGTAGAGCGCGCCCGCGCGGTTCATGCCGTCTACCAGCCCCAGGTTGATCCCGTCCAGGGCGCTGTGCCCCTCGCGGAGGTACTCCTCCGCAACCGTCACGACCCTCTCGTCCTCCATCTCCAAAACGCAGTCCGAAAGGCTCTTGAGGTACTCCTCCTTGCTCATCGACACGATCATCGCCTCTGTTTCGATTGAATTTTTCGATCAAATCTTTCCGTGCCCGGCGCCGGACGCCCCCGTCTCCGGGGGGCAGGGCATCCGGAACTCCAAGAGCGCCATGCCGATGCCGGGGATGTCCAGATCCTCTCCGATCAGTGCCATCTTGGAGCCATCCGCCGGGCGCCAGGCCTCGATCGTCCGGCTTCGGTTCACGACGTCGAAGTGCAGCCACTCCCCGCCCACGGGGGCCAGGCCCTTGACCCGATACACCCGCCCGAACGCCCCGGAGGCCAGGCGGCCCAGAAGGTCCTCCAGGTCCTCGCGGCTCCGAAAGCTCAGGTCCTTCAAACCCAAGCTCTCCAGCGAGAGAGCCTCCGCCCCCTCGGGCGGCGCGGGTATATCCGCCGCCTCCGCGCCGAGGAGGCCGTCCCACCACTCCGAGGGGAGCTCCGCGTAAGGAGGGAAGACCAGCTCGGCCTCCGGGTTCAGGGCGGAAATCCCTTTCAAAACCGCGTCGCGCTCTTCCTCCGGCAGCGCCTCCGACTTTGTCACGACCAGGGTCGGCGCACCCGCGATCTGGTCCCGGTAAAAGTCCCCGAAGACCTCGATGTAATCCCCAAAGGACTCCGCATCGACGACCGTGACGGGCGGGACCAGGGAGACGCCCGCCCCCACCCCCTTCGAGAGGGACGCGAGGATGGGGCTCAGGGAACCTATTCCCGTGGGCTCGATGAGGAGGACGTCGGGGTGGAAACGACGCTCTATTTCGTCGACGGCTCGCAGGAAGTCCGTCCTCATGGTGCAGCAGATGCAGCCCTGGGCCAGCTCGACGACCTCGATGGGGACGTCCGCCAGGAGGTCGCCATCGACCCCCACCTCCCCGAACTCGTTCTCGAGAACGACGACGGACCCCTCGATGCGGCGCGCCAGCTCACGGATGAACGTGGTCTTGCCCGCGCCCAGAAATCCCGATACGACGAGAACTTTCATTTACGCACCCCCCTTTCTTTGACGAAAAACCCTCCCGCCCCGGCGGGCCGCATGGCCGAGCCCCAACGACGCCAGGATTCCGACGATCCGTAAAGGGGTATGCGGGACGAAGCACAACGCCCCCGCAACGAGGGCCGCGGCACGCAGGGGAGCGCCCAGGCGCACGCCCCACCACCCCTGCAGGGCCGCGGCGAAGGCGACGATGCCGACGGCCGATCCCGCCGACACCTCCAGGACGGAGAGGGACGAGGCGCCCTCGATGAGGATCGCGGGGCTGTAGATGAAGAGGTAGGGGATCAGGAAGGAGGTGAGCGCGAAAAGCAGCGCCCGGGCCCCCGTACCGGCCGCGTCCGCTCCGGCTATCCCCGCCGCCGTGAAGGAGGCCAGGCAGACCGGAGGGCTGATGTCCGCCATGATCCCGAAGTAGAAGACGAACATGTGAGCGGAGAGGGGCGGCACGCCCATCTTGACGAGGGCGGGGACGACCACCGTGCTGGTCACGATGTAGTTGGCCGTCGTGGGGAGCCCCATGCCGAGGAGAAGGCAGGCCGCCATGGCCAGGAGCAGGGTGGGCAGCAGGGCTCCGCCGGCGAGGTCCAGGATATTGTCGGAGAGCGTCGGGCCCAGGGCGGTCAGGGAGCTTCCCCCGACGACGAACCCGACGACGGCGCAGGCGATGCCCGTCCCGAGCGCACCGCGAGCCCCGTCCGCAAGGGCCTTGACGACGAGCCGCGGCCCCATGCGGGTATGACGTCGCAGCCCGGCGACGCCAACCATCACGAGAATGCCCCAGAAGGCCGCCTTGAGCGGCGTGTAGGCGCGCATCAGCATAATGACGATCAGGAGGAGCGGCAGCAGGAGGTGCCCGTCGTCCCTCAGGACCTCCCGGACACTTGGGGCATCCTCGCCCAATCCCGCCAGGCCGGCCCTGCGGGCCCTGAGGTGGACGTTCAGGAAGAGGCCCGTATAGTAGAGCAGGGCGGGGACGAGTGCGGCGGACAGGATTCGGGCATAGGGGACGTTCAGGAACTCGCTCATCACGAAGGCGCCGGCCCCCATGATCGGAGGCATGAGCTGCCCCCCCGAGGAGGCGCAGGCCTCGATGGCTCCGGCCTCCTCGGGCGTGTAACCGGCCCTCTTCATCAACGGAATGGTGAAGGCTCCGGTGGTGGCCACGTTGGCGATGGAGGAACCGTTGATCGTCCCCAGCAGTCCCGAGGCGACGATAGCCACCTTCGCGGAGCCGCCCGGGCTCCTTCCCGTCAACGAGAGGGCCAGGTTGTTGAAGAACCGGGCCCCTCCGCTGCCGGAGAGGAAAGCTCCGAACAGGATGAACAGGAAGATGAACGTGGAGGAGACCCCGACCGCCACGCCGAAGACGCCCTCCGTTGTCAGGTACAGGTGCTGGACGATCCGCTCCAGGGAGTAGCCCCGATGCATGAAGATCGACGGGGCATAGCGCCCGTAACGGCAGTAGAGCAGGAAGGCCAGGCCCAGCAGGGGCAGCGTCCGCCCCAGGACGCGCCGTCCCGCCTCCAGGACGGCGATCAGAGTAAGGCTTCCCAGGACGAGCTCGTAGGGCAGGACCTTGCCGCCCCGCAGGGCGATGGCGTCGGAGAAGAGGGCGATGTACCCCGTCCCGGCTATGGAGCATAGGACCAGGAACACATCGGCCCAGCGCCATCCCCTCCTCAGCGGGTACAGCAGAAAGACCAGGACCAGGACGAACCCGACGTGAACCGCACGCTGGACGGGCGTTTGGAGAAGGCCGATCCCCGCGGTGTAGAGGTGGAACAGGGACATGGCGACGCAGAGCGCGAACGCCGTGTTCGTCCTGATATTGTCGATGAAGGGCATCCCGAGGGGCGAAGAGGGGGAATCCTCAGGCCCCTCGGAGGCGAATGAGGCCATTTCTATTTCAGGATCCCCTTCTCTTTATAGTAGCGCAGCGCACCCGGGTGCACGGGAATGCCAACGTGGGCGATGGACTCCGGATTCATGGCCGACATCCGTGCGCTGACGGCGACGAGGTCCTCCTTGTGCTCGAAAAGAGCCTTGGTCATTCGATAGACGAGCTCGTCGTCCAACTTCTCGTGCACGGCCAGGATATTGGGGCTGCTGAAGGTCCCAATGGCCTTCGCCTGGTTTTTGTAGGTCCCTTCGGGAATCGTCAGGGGGCTGAAGTAGGGCGTTTCCCCGCATATTTTTTCGACGACGGCCTGCGGTATGGCGACGAGGTAGGCCGTCCCCAGCGTGGTCGTCTCCTTGGCGCTGGCTATCCCGATGGCCCCGATGGTGACGGAGGCGTCGATGCGTTTGTCCGCGAACGCAGCGACCACGTCCGCATGTCCCAGGTTCTCCGGGACGATGTCCTTCTCGGGATCGAGCCCGGCCAGGCGCAGGAGCTGGAAGGCCGTCAGCATGGTGCTGCCGCCCACGGCCCCCACGGCAACTCGCTTGCCCTTCAGATCCTGAAGGGTCTCGATGCCGCTGTCCCGTGCCGCGAGCAGGTGGATAGCCTCGGGATAGAGGGGCACGGCGGCGCGCAGGAAGGACTGTGGCTTGCCCTCGTAGTTCTTGTGCCCGTTATAGGCGTCGTAGTAGAGGCCGTCGGCAAAGGCAGCCTCGGCCTCTCCGTCGGCGAGCAGCTGGATGTTGTTCATGGTCCCCCCGGAGGACTGGGCGCTCGCCTTGAGCCCTTCGATGTTGTCCGTCCAGATTTTGGCCATCGCGGAGCCCACGGGATAATAGGTGCCGCCCGTCGGACCCGTTGTGATGTTGACGAACTGGACGGCCCCAGCGCCGGAGGCACACAGGAGCAGGGTAAGGAGCGTCAGGGAAAGGAACGAGAACACAGATTTTTTCATGGCAATTTTTCCTCCTCATACTTCAGGCTTGGACGGATATGTAAGAAAACATGATTATCCCCTTGTCTCGAGGCAGGAGAAGCACTCCAAATCCACAGGCAACGTTTTTAATCTTCTTCACTCTGTTTCATGAAAAATTATTTTATTGAAAAACGAAGGAAAAAGGATGTGAGGGAACTCGTAATGGAATGGGGAAAAAACAGGAGAGGCCGTGCGGGCAGCCTCTCCTCAAAAAGAAACGATGACGGCGCACGAAGGCGCGCGCATCATGGTTTTGATCGGATTTCGATCACATTCTGAAGATTTTGGCCCAAACGGACGGCTCCGAAGGAATCCCACCACGGCATGCATCCCGTGCATCCAAGCCCCTTCCTCAGGTGAATCCGCAATGCCGCACTAGGGTTTCCTCCTCTCCGGATAATATCAGTCGGACCTCTTAGGACAGTTTATACCTTACCCTCGGGAGAATGTCAATCACGTTGTGGGGGCTGTCGTTGTTCTGTGATAATGTCACCCCATAAGGAGTCAGAGAAAAAGTCACCCCCTGCCGCCCGCCCGGAGTTTCGCGCCCCTATCGGATCGGATTCAGAGCCGCCTTCAAACGCGTGAGGTGCGCCTCGTCCTGAACCATAAACCGTTGTTGGCACATGTCGCGATACAGGACCTCCAGATTCTTCTCCGACGGGCGGATACCGATCTCCTCCAGGGAGCAGGGCATGCCCAGACGCCGCATATAGTCTCTCAAGACAGGCAGCCGCGCTTCGTCCTCGTTGTAAGACAGCTGAGACAGCAGGCCTACGGCCACGATCTCTCCATGCAGGAAGTTCCCGGACTCCCGGTAAAAATGCGTGCGCACCGCATCGTACAGGGCATGGGCCACGGACGTCTGCCCCCTGCCCTTGGTGATGCCGCTGATCATCCCCGTCAATGCGATATTCAGGAACACGGTGTCCTCCAGCGGCTTGGTGCGGCATCCCTTCTTCAAGTCCTGCACGGCCCGGTATCCGTACCGCTCCAGCGCTTCATAGGTGTATCGCGCAAAGGAGTGCGCGCTGTGCATGGCGATGGGGACATCCTGAAGGTCCAGTTCTGCCCGGCCGTTGGAGATCTCCAGGTACTTGGCCATGGCATCCAGGATCCCGGACGCCATCAGGCGCGGAGGCTGGGCGGACTGTATGTCCATGTCCACCAGCACCGCATCGACCTCCCTTTCGTGCCAGACGCAATGATCGTAGGCGCCGTTCTCATGATAGAGAACGCTCAGCGGCGCGTACGCCGCGCAGGTCGCCGCCGAGGTAGGCACCGTGATCACCGGCGCCCTCAGCAGAGCCGCCGCAGCTTTGGCCAGGTCCAGAGCTCGCCCGCCCCCCACGCCAACGACGACGTCGCAGCCCTTTTCCGTTGCCGCAGACGCGAGCGCGGCGGCTTTTGCCACGGTGGCGGGGCCGCTGTACCGTTCTTCCACCCAGGGGATCTCCGCGGCATCGAGTCCTGAGGACAGGCGTTCCCGCGTAAGGGCGAGCGCCGTCTCCCCTCCTGCGACGCAGGCCTTCGTCCCCAGGCGTCTCGCCTCCGTCCCGACCAAGTCCAACGCATTCGGCATCTGCCAGTAACGGCCGGCCCCGAACTTGTACTCCACCTGCACATCCGCTGTCGTAATCACTGCCTCGCCTTACCTTTCCGTAAGGGCAAACGGCCCTTCCCGCCCCATCGAGAGGATTCCCTGCGCCTCGAGGACCCCGGACGCCGGCAACCCCCCTCCCATCAGACCACCAGGAAGCGCTGACTTAAACAAAAAATGCATATTTTATCAAGATAATATGCAAAATATCCGCTGTTCGCCTTACCCCATTTTATCAGGCCGACTTCAGGTCCTTCGGCATCGGAAGCGCCCGCCGTCATTGCCGAAGCAAAAACAAGGCCGACAGGACAATCATGGTCACGGACACAAACCTTTTCCTCATCCCCCTACACGCTTTCCTTCGATCGAAAACACGATACCTTTCCCGCTCAGACGATAGGGAAGCCATGTCAGCGTTAAGGTTGCGGATCGGCGTATTTCCCCTCACCCACCCGATCGCCGGTCGCACCAGGCGAGGACGCAGGCAAGGAGCGGGACGATTTCCTGAACGATATCCAGAGTGGTACGGATATCTATCTGCCTGGAATGCGGATCGAGGGAGGAAACGTATCCCCACAGGGCCCACAGCGCGCCCACGGCGCTCGCGGTCAACACGAGGGGCGCCCAGCGTCTTCGATACAGCGCCAGGTATCCGCCCACGATGAGCAAGGCGGGGAATATCCGCATGACCCACCATGATGGAGAGAGCAGCCAGAAACGGAGCTCCACCTCGGGAATCCAGAGGAGGATGCCGGTGGCTATGCCGATCAGGAGGGACGCACCTGCGGCCACGCTTGCGGTCAGGGCCGAGCGGCGATCCCTCCTCGGGAGGAGGAACAGGCAGAGCATGACGAGCAAGGCATCGAGGAACGGCAGGGCTGCTCCCAGGCTCGGGGGACCCGGGTACTGTCGGAAATCGGCCCACGTCATGACCCAAGAGATGCAGTCCGCCAGCGGATAGAGGAAGGCTATGGCGTAGGCGCTCCACGCAAGGGAGGACTCCCCCGCCCCGGCGGCTCGGGACCGTTCGTCCAGGCGGCGGCCCGTATGGAGGATGGCGAGGAACAACACCATCAGAAGCACGTCCGGCAGGATGTACAGGACGTATAACTCTCCCAGTCCGCTTGCTATCATCATGGATACGCCCATGATTGCACGGAGCACTGCCGTGGCCGAACATGTCGCGTACACGAAGGCCTCGTAGTAGGCGTAGGTCACGAGGATCCTCGGCGAGGCGAACGGGGCCAGGCTGTAGAGGTATGCGACGCAGGGCAGAAGACAGGCAAGGAGCCGAATGCCTGTCCTACCGATGCTATCGTATACCGTTATCTTCAGGAGCGCGCTCAGGAGGCCGCCTGCGCCGACGAACTCGTTGAGGCAGACAAGGATCGTACTCGCCAGAAGCAGCCGTCGGAGCCTCCTTCGGAGCGTCGACGCCCCCGAGAGGCCGCCGCCCGCCTCGGATTCGAGCTGGTTGGATCCAAGTCCATCGAACCGCACCGGCCTCGAAGAACGCGCGTCCAGGTATGCAAACAGGAACGCGGCAATGACGGAGGCGTAGCTCATTACGTCAAAAGCCTCGAACGCCGTCATAGTTGAGAACCACAGTTCTCCATACTGGGGGAAATACGTCAGGAAATATCGCAGGAAAGGGATATCGACAAGCTGGTACAGCGCGCCCGCTGCACTGACGCAGAGTAGCGGCCAGGCGCGTCGGTTCCGGCGCAGTGCCAGGTAGCCGCCTGTGAGGAGGGGAAGCCACAGGCACCGATAGACCCACCAATGCCCCGAGAACAACAGGTGGAGCATCCTTCGCAGGGACTCCGGGTCCTCGTTGGCGAGATAGGACGAGTAGAGGTAGAGCCCTTGGTTCAAAAGCTCATAGACGCCAACTCCAATGCTCAGGGCCAGGGCCGCACGGCGGTCTCGCCGGATGTGCAGGAGAAAGGCTACCGCGGCGGCTGCCGCCAGGACGGACAGCGGCCAGACGCCTTGCTCCCCGCCCTGGAACCGCAAGGCAATTCTCACAAAGGTGCCCCCCAATGTGTAGCCAAACGAGAGTATCCACGCCCAGAGCGCAAATCGGCTGATGGGATACCCGTTTTCCGGCGCGTTCCACGCTTCGTTCATCTTTGTCACTCCTTCGGTCGCCGATATTTGGGATCGTGCCCCGCGTGCCCCTTCTCCCGGCAGGTTACGCTATAATCGAGTTTAGCATGTTCGGGCCATGAAAAGAACCTTCCGCGCAGAACGGCGTCTAGGGAACGGGCCTTTTGCGGCCGGATCGCCGCGGCGCCCGGGAAATCGAACCGGTGTTGACTTTCCCGAAAAGAAGTATTAGCCTCATCAGTGTTGTATCAGTCGAACATGAAGGGGCTTCCACTTTGGGAGGCCATAGCAAAGGAGGTTGGTTCAAATATGGTCGATCAAAATATGGATGAGAACAGGGAAGCGCAGGGTGAGCTCGATTTCAGGAGCCCCATCTCGGAGACATCGCTCCTGACGCTGTACTTCAAGGCGCAGGAGACGAGGCGCCCCGACCGTATCATCGAGGACCCCAAGGCGATCGAGATCCTGGAGAAGCTCGGCGTGGATATGTCCCGCTTCCGGGACAAGAGGATGTCGCAGGTGGGGACGGTCATCCGTGTGCGCCGCTTCGACCGCCAGACGCGGCGCATCCTTGCGGAATGGGACAGGCCCGTGGTCGTGCATCTGGCCTGCGGGCTGGACGACCGTTTCCTGCGGACGGACTCGGGCAAGGGCGTCCAGGTGGACCTGGACCTGCCGGACGTCATGGCCGTGAGGGAACGCTTCCTTCCGGGCTCGGAGCGCAACCCGCAGATCGGCGCCTCGATGTTCGAGACGGCGTGGATGGACGAACTGCTGGAGCGCTATCCGGGACACCGATTCGCCTTCATCATGGAGGGCGTTCTGATGTACCTGCAGGAGCCGGACATCGAGGGCCTGTTCCGGAACCTGGCCCAACGCTTCCCCGGCGGCGAGCTGCATTTCGACGCGGTCTCGCCCTGGATGGCCCGAAACTCCAAGATGCACGACTCGATTCGGGAGTACGGGGACGACGTGCGGTTCAACTGGGGGCTCGGCGGCCTCAGGGACATCGAGAGCTGGGACCCCGCGCTGAAGTTCGTGGAGGCCGAGTATTACATGAACCAGGAGCTGCGCCGCTGGGGTTGGGCCGTCCTGCTCAACCTCATTCCCCCGCTGGCCAGGGGCGCGAAGATGCTGCTCTACAAGATTCGGAAGGAACGGCCCTCCGAATAGAAGCGGCCCTCCAGCCGGGGACGGGATCGACGGACCATCGAAAAGCGCCCGCGGGGACGGAGTTCCCCACGGGCGCCCCCCCGAGCGATTTGACTTAAAGGAGGAACGACGAATCATGGTGCGGATTTCACGTCTTTTGGGTCTGTTGACGGCGTTTGCCGCCTGTGGGGTGTTCTATCTCGGCGTCATGGCGGGGCCGGCCGCGGGGCTGAGCGATGCGGAGTATCGCGAGATGATGAAGGACCCGGACTTCGCCAGGGCCGACAGAGCTCTGAACAAAGAATGGTCCAGGATCCTGAAGGAGGGGGGCCTCTCGAAGGCGGGGATAAAGGCCCTGAAGGCGGTTCAGGCGGAGTGGGTGAGGAAGGGGCGCGACGCGGAAGCCAGGCGCAATATGGCGGAATTCGGCTACACGGCCCTCCGAGCCTATATATCGGCAACCGCGATGCGCGTGGACGAGCTGCCGCACATCGTGGAGCCGATCTTCCTCAAGGATCGCCCCGATGGTCCCCAGGGCTATTACGTCCGGCTCGAGGACGGGCGGGAGACGGGCTGGCTCTCCGTCCGCTGGACCGACAAGGAGGCCGGAGAGGTCAGAATCGGTATGGAGGCTAACCTGGTCCTGGGGCCGAAGAGCGTCGAATACCGCCACTGGTTCGGCGAGGGCACGGTGCGAAAGGGAGTGCTCGAGGCCGACGGAGAGTACGAGGGGCAGGGCAGGGCGACCTTCACCTTCAAGGGCGACAGGGTGCAGGTGGCGGCGTCCCCGGACATCAACCCGGACACCACGGACATGGACGTGACGCTCGATGGGACCTACGTCCGTCAGAGGCTGCCGAAGCCGTAGCACGCGGCTTCACCGTGCCGCCGCGCAGACGGTGGAGGCGTCCGCACTGCTTCACGGCGTCGTAGGGTTCGGGGACGTACACCAACCCCCGACGGTGCGGGGTCAGGCCCCCCGTTCCTTAAAGCGATCCACCCGGAACCGCTCGACGGAGGCGCCTCGAAGTTCGGCGATGCCCGCCTTCCGCGCCGCGATGGCGAGCTGCTCCTCGACCGTGTCCACGCCCTCGAGGTCGGGAAGGAGGACACCGCGCCGTCCGTCCTTCGAGACGATGACGCCCCACTCCCCGGGGTCCAGATCGACGAGGTCCGTCACCGGCTCGGGTTCGGAGAGCACGTCCACCGAGAAGAGGACGCCCGGGAGCTCCTCGCGCGTCATGGGCGGAAAGCGGGGGTCGCGGGTCGCGGCCGACACGGCGTTGGCGATGATCTCACGGTCCAGGCTACGCTGCAAGGGGGCCAGGGTGCCGATGCAGCCCCTCAGGGCCCCGGACCGCGTCTTGATGGAGACGAAGCAGGCGCGGTGTTCCGCCCAGAGCTCCGAGGGCGCCGCCTCCGTTCCCGAGCCCGGCAGAGGGCGTCTCTCCAGCAGGCGCGTCACCGTCTCGCGCGCCAGACGCACACAGGGAGGGTCCTCCGGCGCTTCTCCGTAGGGCGCCTCCCCATGGGCCGCGTCTCCGTGAGGCGCACCTTCATGAGACGCACCTGCGTCGGACGGCTCCCAGAGGGCGCTGCAGTACCCCACCCCAAACGGGCCCTCGTAGGAGAACACCCGGATCGCCCCGCAGACTGCGCCGGCGAGCCCCAGCATCGTCATGACAGAGCGCAGGCCGCACTCCCCCGCCGCCTCCAGCGTCTCCGGGGACAGCGAGAGCAGGGGGCCGGCGTCGGCGGACTTCAGAGCCTCGAGGACCGCGGCGTCGAATATGCGCCCCTCGGGGCTGTAGCCCGCCGGGGCGTCCGGCGTCAGGCGATGCGACAGGTCGCCGCTGGCCACCAGCCCCCAGCGCAGGCCGTCGTCGAGGAGCGCCAGCCTCTCCCCCAGGGAAAGAGCCTCGCCCGGCGTCAGCCCGATGGGCGAGGCCAGGAGGGTCGGCGGCAGATTTCCCGATAGATTCTCTTCGTCCCATCCCCAGGCTCGACGCAGGAAATACAGGGGCACGAGGGTCCCCTGATCGCTCGTCAGGTCGGGGTGGTTCCCCTCCCGAATCCGGGTCCCCAACGCGGACAGGCGTTCCGCAACTGCCCTGCGGAGCTCCCTGGGACAGGCGAGCCCGATCGTCACGGACGGGGCGCCGAAGGGAGCCAGCGTCCCCGCCGCGCGCCCGGCGGAGTTGAGGAAGAGCGCCCCGGGCGCATAGGGCTGGTGGGGGGACAGGACCAGCAGCACGTCGGGCTTCCGGTCCCTCAGGGACTCCACCAGGAGCTCCAGCCCCTTCCGGGTCTCTCGAGCCTCGTTCTCGCGCCCCAGCCCCACCTCGGGGACGAGGATCGGGGGATGCGGCATCAGGGCCGCCCACACCCAGGGCATGACATCGCCTCCTTCAATGTTTCTTCAAAGACATTTTAGCACCGCCGGTCGCCTGTTAATTCCCCAGACCGACAGTCAGGGCCCCCACGACGGCGGGTAAAGATATACAATCCGTCCGCATTATAAGGGCAAGCCAGGAAAATAATTAATGAAAATGAGAAATAAAGAAGAAGGCCGGCGCCGTGTCACGCCGACCTTCTTCTTTTTGAGGGGGGTTCCAAACGACCGAACAAGAACGAGGGGGTTTGCCTACTTCTACCCTTCGGGGTCGGTATTTCCAGGAGAGGACCCCTGAGGCTTTCGGCATTCGCTATTTGTTGGTCACAACAAACATTATACAGGTCATTTCCATAATGTCAAGAGGAAAGATAGGATTTATAAAAATCGTCATAAATACCGTACATTACGGCGATAATACCATTTTTTGCCTAAGGAGTGGAGAGAAAATAGATGGGGAATCCTAAAAAATTTCGCTTTGGCCCTTTGCTTAAGTACGATTATGCGCCGGATACAGGCAATATTAACCGGATAACGGCGGACTGTCAAAAAGCGAAAACCCCGCTTTTAAGCGGGGTTTCCAAGTTAACCGGACTGAGCCGGATCGACCTCTGGAGCGGACAACGGGATTCGAACCCGCGACCCTCAGCTTGGGAAGCTGATGCTCTACCAACTGAGCTATATCCGCATTTTCGATGCTGGAATTATAGCCCAAAAAGCCCCTTCTGGCAAGCGGGGCCCTACCTGAAAATGCGCTCAGAGCGAGGGGGACCCGGAGTAACCCCAGGCCGTCGGTCGGCCGATGGAGAGGTAGTCGAACCCCCTGCGACGCATGTCGGAGCAGGAATACAGGTTTCGGCCGTCCACGACGATCGGCTGCCGGAGCAGTCTCTTGATCCGATCGAAGTCCGGCTGGCGGTAGATGTCCCACTCCGTCACCACGGCGAGGGCGTCCGCTCCGTTCACGGCGTCGTAGGGTTCGTGGACGTACACCAATCCCCGGCGGTCGCCCAGCGCCTCCCGGGTCTCCCCCACGGCGCGGGGGTCATGGGCCTGAACCCGGGCCCCGGCGTCCAGCAGGCTGCGGATCAGGACCTGGGCCGGGGCCTCGCGCGTGTCGGAGGTCTTGGGCTTGAAGGCCAGCCCCCACACGGCGACGGTCCGGCCCGACAGCTCGCCCAGCCGCTCGGAGATCTTCTCAAAGAGTACTCCCTTCTGGTGCTCGTTCACCTCGTCCACCGCCGTGAGAAGTCGGGGCTCGTAGCCCGCCGACCGGGCGAAGTCGCGCAGCGCGCGGACGTCCTTGGGGAAGCAGGAGCCGCCGTAGCCGCACCCCGCGTAGAGGAACTTCGAGCCGATCCTGCTGTCCATGCCCATTGCCCGGCGCACGCTCTCCACATCGGCCCCGACGCGGTCGCAGATGTTCGCCATCTCGTTCATGAAGGAGATGCGCATCGCCAGCATCGCGTTGGCCGCGTACTTCGCCATCTCCGCCGACGCGATGTCCATGAAAAGGAGCCGCGACGGCTCGAGGAAGGAGTAGAGCGAGGTCAGGATCTCCCGGGCCTCGGGGGAGTCCGTGCCCAGCACGACCCGGTCCGGCTCCAGGAAGTCGCGCAGGGCGGCCCCCTCGCGCAGGAACTCCGGGTTGGAGGCCATCGACAGGCCGAAGCTGGCCGAACGGCCCTCGAGCTCGGAGGCTATCCAGTCCCGGACCCTGGCGTTTGTCCCTACGGGGACGGTGGACTTGACGATTGTCAGCAGGCTGCCGGACATCCCGCGGCCCACGCTCCGGGCGGCGCTCTCGACGTAGGACAGGTCCGCGCTGCCGTCGGGCGCCGAGGGGGTCCCCACCGTGATGAAGCAGACGTCCGCACCCTTCAGGGCCTCCCCGACGTCCGCGGTGAAGGAAAGCCGTCCCTCCTCCATGTTGCGGACCATCATCTCCGCAAGGCCGGGCTCATAGAAGGGCACTTCGCCCCGGCGCAGGGTCTCCACCCGCTCCAGGTCCGTGTCCGCGCAGACCACGGCGTTGCCGAACTTGGCCAGGCAGGTCCCCGTGACCAGCCCCACGTATCCTGTTCCGATCGTCGCCAGCTTCATCGATCCCCGTCATCTCCATCCCGCATTTTTACCCGCATCTTTGGCCTGGACTCGCCCAAGAATCATAACACACCCCCTGTCGAGCCCCCTCCAGACGTTATATCCCCTGGGGCGCGGACAGGATCTCGACGCGGTATTTTTTAAGCAGCTGAACCGGATGGTAGGAGAGCTTCGCCTCCCTAAGACCCGGATTGCCCATGTCCTCCTCGCGGTTCACCCAGGCGTAGTCCGATCCTTGATTCCGCAGAAAAAGTTGATTCAGGGCCTGGTAGCTTCCTGCATAATCTTCCAGGGCCTTTTCAAAGCAGATGTCCAGGGTTTTCGCGTCCAATTCCTCGGCGATCGTGTAGCCGACGGTTATTCCGTCAGCCCGCAGCAGGGCCCCAAGAAAGGGAAGCTCGTCCCACCGTTCGAGGGCGCGCCGAATGGCTCGGTCCTCGTCCTTGAGGGAGGGCGAGGGACCGCCTTCCCTGCGTCGCAGCCACCTCGCCTGGAAATCCAGGAGCTCGGGAAAATCCTCCGGGAGGAGTGGGACGTATTCCCAGTCATAGGAGGACTGAAAGGAGCGAACATGGGCCCGCTTCTGGGCGAAGCGGCTTCCCTCCAAAGTGACCAGCTCGGGCACGGAATGGAGGTATTCCCACTCGTCCCGGTCCTCCGTAACTTTGAGCCGGGCGGCCAGGGAATCGGAAAAACGTCCGACGATGGCCTCCGGGACGTCCAGCAGGATGTCGCCAGGCACGAAATGCTCTCGAAGGAGGGCGTCCCAGTCCGCGGTGTCCCAGTCCCCCACGGGCGAACAGAACCCAGGTTTGTTCCCGTGCGAGCGCAGCCAGCAGAGCGTGTTGTCCCAGGCCAGCTCCATGGGATTCGTATCCCCCCAACCCCACAGGGAGAAAAAGGAGTATTCGGCATACTTGACGGAGGTTCGGCCGTATAACTCGCTATATGGCGCCCGATCCTCCCAGGTCAACGGTCTAAAAAAGAGCATACACCCGGTTCCTTCCTGGCCTCTTCCGGCTCCTTGGCTCTCCCGGACGGAGGGGGAGAGAAAGACAAAAAGCGGCTCCTAGAAGGGCCGCTTTCCTTAAAAAATTTCCGTTCGGCCGAAGGAGACGACGTTACTTCGCCTTCTTCTTGCCCTTGACGGCCAGGACCTTCTCCTTCAGGTCCTTGCCGGGACGGAACACAGGGACCTTCTTAGCGGGAATCTTGACGACTTTGGAAGGATCCTGCGGGTTGCGGCCCTCGCGCGCGGCGCGCTCCTTGACCTCAAAAACGCCGAAGCCGACGAACGTGCACTTCTCCCCCTTGGCCAGGGCTCCCTCGATCGAAGCGAAAACCTCCTCGACGATAGGGGCAACGTCCTTCTTCTTCACAAGCAACTTCTCGGCAATCTGGTCGATAAGCTCGGCTTTAGTCACGACTTACACCTCCACATTAAAGATTTTTCTGCATTCTATCAGCCTTTATAAAATATACAAGCCCCCTTGGGACAAAAAACAACGATGTAGACACTTCTTAGGGGGATTTTTCACATAAATGAACAATAATGCTCAGGTAGACTAAGCCTCAAGAATCATATAAGGTTCCAACCTCGCTCTCGGGTATGGGCTTTCAGTTCTATTTGCCTTCTTGTGTCCCTCGGATGATTGTGGAAAATTTGGCTGGATGAGAATGGATGAAACGCGAATTTCTCGAGGTTATTCACAATATGCACAGGAGTTATTCACAAAAAATGATTTTATGGGGGCTCTGCCCCCAATCCCCCGGCCAGGGAACGTGTTCCCCGGCACCCCTCTTGACCGTTCCCGCAAGGGGGCAAAGGCCCCCCTGCGGGAACGATAGAAAGTGTTCCAAGGGACAAGTCCCTTGATGAAGCCCCTAAGCAACTCGCACAACTCGCTTTCGCTCGTTGGCGGTCTGCTTATGACAGAGTTCGGGACGGAGTCCCGAGACCTTAGAATTTAACATGGGGGCGAAGCCCCCATACCCCCACGCCGCTATCCTGAGACTGATCGGCCCGCAAGCGGAGCGAGCGGCTGCCGGAAGGCTCCCCTCTGGGGGCAGCGGCGGCCCCGGAGAGCTTTTTCTCAAAACAGGCAAGCTGGGGTACCACCGGGGGGCTTCATGGATTAAATCAGCGCTCCCCTTGCTTTATGCCCTCGAATCACGCGCGGGGGAAGCGGCGGGCGAAGTAGGCGCGAAGGCGGGCCAGCCCTTCCGCAGCCTCGTCGGACAGCGTCTCGGGGCAGGACCTCCTGAGCTCCTCGACCTCCTCCTGCGGAAGCACGACGCACGGATGTCGGCGTCTTGGAACATCCTGCAGGGGCCGGGGCCTCGGGGGCGGCGGCCCGAGGGTGACCCGAATCCCCTCGACGTCCAGGTTCCAGCGGTTCCCCAGGATGCGGAGGATGTTGCCCTTCATATTGACTATCTGCTGGGCGGCATGGGGCGTCGCCACGGCAATCCGCAGTTCTCCGTCCTCCAGCTCGTAAGGAGCCGAGAGACGGGCCCGTCCGGGCCCGACGATCGCCGCCCAGTTTTTCATAATATCTTTGAGCTTTTCGATCCATTCGTTCCGCCCGGGGACCATCTCCTCTAAAAGTTCCTTCAGGGACGCCACCCGTTCCAGACGCCCGCGCCCCGCTCGAATCGCGTTCTGGACGTTCTCCCCCGTTGGCCCCTTCATCGCGCTCTCCCCCCCTCTACGTAGTCCCCACCCATTCGCCTGACGACGACGGAGAGGAGCTGGACGTCGGCGGGCGTGACCCCGGATATCCTCAACGCCGCCCCAAGCGACCGGGGACGGAAGCGCAGGAGCTTCTGACGCCCCTCCGAGGAGAGCCCCTTCACGGCAGAGTAGTCGAACCCGTCCGGGACGAGCACGCCGTCCAGACCGGCCATGCGCTCGGCCAGTCGGGCCTCCTTTTCCAGATAGCCCGCATAACGCAGGCTCGTCTCAACGTAAAATTCCGAGTCAGGCTCCAGGGCCGACCCATGCGGAGCCGGCTCCCCGATCAGCTTTTCGATCAGCTTTTCCACTAAAGGATACGTCGCCCCGCGATGTCGCAGGAATGCTGCGGCCGTCAGCGGCTCCCTCGGCGGCTCGGCCCCAAACGCCTCGCAGAGGCGGTCCGTCTCCTCCGAGGGCACGATGCGGACCGATTCCAGCCGGGCAATCTCCCGGTCCTCGCACTCCCACCGCCGTTCCAGCTTGGCCCAGTGCTCCGGGCTCAGCAGCCCGAGACGGTGCGCCAGCGGGGAGAGCCGGCGTGCTGCGTTGTCGTGCCGCATCAGCAGGCGATGCTCGCAGCGGCTGGTCAGCATCCTGTAAGGCTCGTCCGTGCTCTTCGTCGTCAGATCGTCCGCCAGGACCCCAAGGTACCCGTCCGAACGGCTCAAAACAAGCGGCGGCTCGTCCCTCACCGACAGAGCCGCGTTGATCCCGGCCAGGAGCCCCTGAGCCGCAGCCTCCTCGTAGCCCGAGGTCCCGTTGACCTGACCGGCGCAGAAAAACCCCCCAAGCTCGCGGTTCTCCAATGAAGGTGAAAGTTGATCAGGCGTTAGATACGCATAACGTATCCCATATCCGGGCCGGACAATCTTGGCCTCCGCACATCCCGGAAGGGAACGCACCATCTCGACCTGCACGTCGTAGGGCAGGCTGGTGGAAAAATTCTGGACATAGACCTCCTTCGAGTCGGCCGACACGGGCTCGAAGACGATGGGATGGGTCCTTCTGTCCGGGAAGCGCAGAAACTTATCCTCGATGGAGGGACAGTAGCGTGGCCCGAGGACGCCCATCCTCCCCGTGACGAGTGGGGAACGGTGGATGTTTCGCTCCAGGATCTCGTGGGTGCGCTCCGTCGTCCGGGAGAACCAGCAGGCGTAGTCCGACCGATGGACACGCTTTTCGCCCCAGATATCGAAGCAGAGCGGCTCCTCCTCCGACCGCTGCGGCGCCGCCGAGGACAGGTCGAGGGTGTCGAGGTTCAGGCGCGGCGTCGTGTCCGTCCTCATATACCCCAGCCTCAGACCCAAAGCCCTCAGGGACTCGAGCAGGCGCTCGGCCGGCGCCTGCCCCATCGGTCCGGAGGGAAAATCCGCCTCCCCCACGTAGACCCGGCCGCCGAGGTACGTCCCCGAACAGAGGACGACCGCACGGGCCTCGTAGCGCGAACCATGACGGGTGAGAACCCCCCGGATTCGGGAGCCGTCGATCAGCAGCTCCACGGCCTCGTCCTGATGCAGGTCGAGGTTCTTGCAGGAATAGAGCAGACCCCGATAATGGGCCGCGTACCGCGCCGGGTCGCATTGCGCGCGCAGCGCCCGGACGGCGACGCCCTTCGAGGTGTTCAGCCAGCGGATCATCAGGGTGGAGGCATCCGCGGCACGGGCCTGCTCGCCCCCCAGGGCGCTGACCTCCCGGACCAGATGCCCCTTCGCAGGACCGCCGATCGAGGGGTTGCAGGGCATCAGCGCCGTGCCGTCCACCCCGAGGGTCAAAAGCAAAGTGCGGCGCCCCATCCGGGCGGCCGCCAGCGCCGCCTCACACCCCGCGTGCCCTCCGCCGATCACCACGACATCATACCGGTCCTGAAACATGGAAGATCACCTCACAACGCAAACGACCCGACAACACGGGGGCTTCGCCCCCACACCCCCAGTCGGGGAACGTGTTCCCCGACACCCCGTTCCAAAAAACTAAAAGTCAAGGCTGTAAATCTGGGCCGGGGTCTCCGGAAAGGGGTTCTCCGTCCCCGTCACGAACACCTGCCAGCCCGTGCCAAGGAGGGTGGACCCCGCCTCCCGCCTCCCCGCCTCATCCAGCTCCGCCCCAAGATCGTCGAGGAGCAAAACCGGCTGTGCCCGAAGATACGTCCCGACGAAGCGCCCCGCTATCAGAATCAGGGAGACGACCAGCCGCCGCTTCTGTCCTCGGCTGAGGGCGGCGGAGGCAGGGCGCCCGAGACACGATACGACCAGGTCGTCCCGGTGCGGCCCGGCGAGCGGACGACAGGCATGCGCCTCCCGCTCCGCCGTCGCCTCCAGCGCCGCAAGCAGAAAGTCGGAACCGCTCCCCACGATCTTAGGCTCGGCCCTGAGGATGAAGGGAAAGGGAAGGGAGAGGGGAAAAAAATTCGGCTCGGTCCCCAGGCCTTCCAGCATCCGATCGAGCACCCGCCTGCGGCTCTCCAGGATCCACCCCCCCAGACGCGCAAAGGGCAGGGTCGTCCTCGCGGGAGAACGGCCCTGCCGCAGAAGGGCGACGCGATGGCGGACAAGCTGCCGATACTCCGAGAGCCGGCGCGCATAAGAGGGGATGCAGAGGGCACAGAGCCGATCGAGAAAACGGCGCCGGACGGAGGATGGACCGTCAATCAGGTCGATGTCCGTGGGCAGGAAGGAGAGGGAGGGAAGGCGCGCCCGGAGCTCCGACCCGCTGATCCGCTCCCCGTCCGCCTTCAGGGTCATGCGGGACGAGAGGAGCACCGAGACCTCGATATCCCGCTCCCCGGAGGTCCGCGCGGCCAGAAGCGCCCGCCCGTCCGGCGAGTCCCAGGCCACGGCCGAACTCACCCTCCCCGAGAACGTCCCCCACCCGGACAGGACGTTCAGGGACTCCAGAAGGTTCGTCTTTCCAGCGCCGTTTGGGCCCAAAATGAGGTTCAAGCCCGGCCCCCAGTCTATGCGCCGCACGGTCCCAAGGTTCCGAAATCCTCTGAGGGCGGTGCTCTGGAATCTCATCTCAAAGCCCCGAGGGTAGGAAAACGGAAAGGAGAAAACTGGAAAGGAGGAAATTTAGCGGCTTTCCTCAGAATGGCTCTCCTTCCCCCTTATGGCTCCTATCAGACTCGGAGGCGAGTTCGGCCAGAGCCTGAAGGGGTTCCTGGTCGGGCTTGGCTTCGGCCTCTTCGACCTCCTCGTCCTCCGTGAGATCCTGGGGGCTCAGGCGGGTTGGCATGAGCATGTACAGAAAATCCTCCGAGCCCTCCCGAAGCAGCCGCGTCTGTCCCTCCCCGCCGTTGAAGTCCATGCGGATCTCCCCGCTGCCGAGCGCCCTCAGGCCGTCCTGAAGGAACCCGACGTTGAATCCCACCTGGAGCGGATCACCATCGATGTTGGAGTCCAGAACCTCCACGGTGGTCCCCAGCTCCGGCGCCCTGCCGGTCAGACGGAACTCCCCACCGGGCGAGAGGTGAAACACCACGAGGCGGGTCAGGGTGTTGCGGACCATGATGTCGATGCGCTCCAGAGCGGGCAACAGCTCGTCGCGCTGGATTCTGAGGGTCGTGGAGGCCCCGGGCGTGAGGATCTTCTCATAGTTCGGAAAGGAGGACTCCACGCGGCGCGCCGAGAACTCCAGGCCCTCCAGACGGAACCAGACGGTGGAGCCGTCGTACAGGACGTCTATCCGGGACTCCGGCGCGTTCCCCATCAGAAGGCGCACCAGCTCCTTAAGGGCCGGAATGGGGAGCAGCAGGTCGACCTCCGCCCCGGCTTCGCGGGGACACTGGGAGAGGGAGAGCCGCTTTCCGTCCGTGGCCACAACCTTGAGAAGGTCCTTTTGGGCTTTCAGCAAACAGGCGCCCAGGTACTTTGGAAAGTCCGCGGGCGTCGAACTGGCGACCGAACCCTCGGAGATAGCCCGGGCCAGGTCCGCTGCGACGATGGTGCACAGGGGGTCTGCCCCATCGCTTCGAGGGATGTTGGGGAACTCCGAGACCGGCCAGGTGGCAAAACGAGTTCGGTTCCTCCCTGCGGAGAGCGTGCCTCTCTCGTCGTTAATTTCCAGCGAGACCTTGTCGTGGGGCATTTTTTTGAGAAACTCACCGAAGATTCGGACCGGCAGGACCGCCGAACCTGCGGTGACGGTCTGGACACCCTGGGCCAAGCAGCGTATTGCGGTCTTGAAGTCCGTGGCCTCTAGATACGTCTGTTCCTCCGAGGCTGTGATCAGAATGCCGCTTACGGCACTGATGGTGCTTTTGGTGCTGCTGGATCGCTCGGTCATCTGCCAGGCCTTTAGGAACTCCAGGCGGTCGAGCTCTATCTTCATCGTGTTCACCGTTCCCTTCTGTGCGCTTCTCTGTCCGGGGTTTTTCTGGAGGGGTTGTGAAGAACCTCTCTGTGGACAGTCATCTTTGCGTTCTTTTTTTTTAAGAGTAAAGATAGTAGTAGTAGTGTTGAACAAGGTTGTGGATATCCCGTCCGCCGTCCGTCGGCTGCGCTTTTTGTAGGGTGTGGGCCAGTGGTGAATCCGCCGTGGACGGCCTGTGGATTTTGTGTGCGCTCCTGCGGTTTGTCGGGGAGGGTTGTGGAAAACTATCGACCATCCCCATACGCCTTCACAACTTGTTCCGTATGTTGTCCACAGTCCGCCTTACATCCGGGTCGGACTTGATGAGCTGCTCTATCTTCCTCTGAGCGTGGATAACGGTTGTGTGGTCCTTCTTGCGGAAGGCGTGCCCGATCCGCTGTAAGCTGATATCCGTGAGTTCACGACAGAGGTACATGGCGATCTGGCGGGCCAGGGCTATCTCCGCCGTGCGCTTGGACCCGGCGAGGTCGTCCGGGTTCATGCCGAAGTTCTCGGCTACGACGGCCTGGATGCCCTCGATCGTTACGGGTCCCTTCAGGTCCATGCGGAGGATGTCCTTGAGCCAGACGGAGGTCTTCTCGATCGTGATGGACTCTCCGGAGAGCTCCGCGCATGCGATGACGCGATTGAGGGCGCCCTCCAGCTCCCGGATGTTGCTGGGGATGTGCTGGGCCAGAAAGTGGATGACCTCATCGGGCATCTCGTACTCTCGGAACAAGGCCTTCTTCTGAAGGATGGCGATACGGGTCTCCAGGTCCGGCGGCTGGATGTCCGTCACCAACCCCCAGGCGAAGCGGCTGATCAGCCGGTCCTCGATGTTCTGGAGCTCGGAGGGCTGGCGGTCCGAACAGATGACGACCTGTTTGTTGCCCTCATGAAGGGTGTTGAAAGTATGGAAGAACTCCTCCTGACTCTGACCCTTGTTGCCGAGAAACTGGATGTCGTCGATCAGCAGGATGTCCACGTTGCGGTAGCGTTCCTTGAATTGAGGCATCTTCGAGGATCCGATGGCCTGGACGAACTCGTTCAGGAACTTCTCCGCACTGAGGTAGAGCGCCCTCAGCCCGTGTGAGCGCGAGAGCGCGTAGTGGCAGATGGCGTGCATCAGGTGTGTCTTGCCGAGGCCGACCCCGCCCCAGATGAAGAGCGGGTTGTATGCCTTCCCCGGCATCTCCGCTACGGCCAGGCTGGCCGCGTGGGCGAGGCGGTTGGACTTGCCCACGACGAAGGTGGAGAAGGTATAGTTCGGGTTCAGGTTGGCCCGGTTTGGCTCCGGTCGACTGGCCTCCTCGGCACGGGCCACCCACTCCTGTTTCTTGTCCTCCCCCTCGGGGTGGACGCTGGCCTTAAGGCGGATGCCCTTGACTGCCCCGCCGGCCCGGGCGGAGCGATTCAGCTCGCTTAAAAAATTTTTGGTGATGTACTCCTGCGTGAAGGGGTTCGACGTATCCACCACCAGGTCGTCCTCCTCCAGGGTCACGGGCACGCACGTGGTCAGCCACAGCGAGACCGCACCCTCCGGCAGGACGGCGCCCTGGACGATTCCGTCCCACAGTTCCTTCAGTTCCCTCATATCCTTCTGCAATCCGTTTCACCCCTGCAATGGAGTCTATCCCCAGTTACGGCAGGCCGCAAAGTGCCGGCTTTCTCCTAGTTATCCAGCTTACAACAATATTTTTCATTTTTTCCTCATGGGGTGCACAAGTCCATCCACAAAGAATTCCCTAATTCGGGCTCGTTTATCCTAATTATACACTTATCCACAGATAAACCATGATAATACTGTGGATAACCCTGAATTGGCGCCCCTCGGGTTGAGCGATAGGACGCCGGTTCATGTACTGGGAAGTTTAATGATATCATGGTGCAAAGGGGAGATATTCGGTAAGGAATTATCGACGGGAAGATCCCCGGGAGACGGAAAGTATGAAGCGGGTAAAGTATGGGTTGGGTAAGGAGGAACACTGAACGATGTACGTCCGGGAACTGACGGTTCTGCCGTCCGACGCGTCCTGTCACGGCGAGCTGAAGCTGCACGGGCTGCTGAATCATCTGCAGGATACCGCCAGTCTGGCGGCAACCGGACTGGAGGGTGGCCCCACGCAGGTACTGGCCCGCGGCTACTCCTGGGTGTTGCTGCGCTACGAGGTGGAACTGCTGCAGCGCCTGCCGGCGATGGACGAGCACTTCGTCGTCAAAACCTTTCACGACATGAATCATGGCTATCGCACTCTGCGCGTCTTCCAGGTGGAGACGCCGTCGGGGATCCCGCTGGTCTGGGCCAAGACCTCCTGGCTCCTGCTGGACCTGGCCGCCGGCCGGCCCGTGCGTCCGGCGGCGCATCTCCCCGAGTTCCTGAGCCGCGACACGGAGCCGATCGACCCCGACTTCCGCGACATTCCCGACTTTTCCGAGCCCGGCGCCGGGGAGGTTCACGAGACCGTCTATCCAGTCCGGTTTCACGACCTGGATGCCAACGGGCATGTCAACAACGCCGTCTACTTCGAGTGGATCTTCGAGGCGACCCCGATAGACCTTATGACCTGGGGCCCGAGGTCGATCTCCGCCTCGTTCCGCGCTAGCGCCAAGTTGGGCGACGTCCTGACGGTCCGGGTCTGTGAGCTTGAGGAGTCCGGTTCCGGCGAGGTGCGGACGTTCGTCTACGAGGTCGCCGGCGCGGTCCGCGGAAGCGGCCGATCCCTGACCACCTTCTCCTGCTCTTGGGGGCCGTACCGCTCATGAACATCGTCATCGTCGGGGCCGGGGAGGTTGGGCGCAGCGTCGCCGCCACCCTGGCCGCGGAGGGACACGACATCAACCTGGTGGAGCAGAACGAGGAGCATGCGGATCATGTGGCGGAGGAGCTGGATGTCCGTGTCGTTCACGGCAATGGAGCCCGGCCCCAGGTGCTCTACGACGCCGGGGTTCGGGAGGGCTGCACGGTCGACCTCCTCGTGGCCTGCACGGATAGAGATGAGGTTAACATGCTCTCCTGCTGGATCGCGCGCCATGCGGGGGTCCGCAGGGTCATCTCCCGGGTGCGAGGGCTCGAGTTCACGGATTCCCCGACCTGGGGGCGGGACCTGGGCATTGACCTCATGCTCTCGCCCGAGCGGTCCGTCGCGCGGGAGATACTGGAGCTTCTGTCCGTCAGCACGGCCGTGCGGACGGCGGAGCTGCTGGGCGGCCGCGCGGCCATCTACGCCTTTCGCGTTGCGGAGGGCTCCCCTCTGGTGGACCTCTCCCTCAAGGAGATTCGCAGGGTCCATCCGGATTTGGTGGCAATCGTCGTCTACGTAGAGCGGTCGGAGGAGGAGCGGTCGGAGGGCAGGAATATCGTGCCGGACGGCGACACGGTGCTGAAGGCCGGAGACCTCTGTTACGTCGTCTCCTATCGGGAACAGGTCTGGATGCTGGAGAGGCTCTTCCAGCTCAGGAGCACCCGGCCTCTGCGCAAGGTATTCGTGGTGGGCGGAGGCAAGCTGGGCTATCAGGTCGTCCAGAGGATCCAGAAGGAGTATGGCAACGTCAGGATCCGCCTGATAGACCGTGACCCGCAGCAGTGCGAAAAACTGGCCGGGGAGCTGGGCGAGGCGCTGGTCCTGAACGGGGACGGGGCCGACCGGGCGCTCCTGCTGGAGGAGGGTATCGAGGAGGCGGACGGCTACGTTTGCGCTACGGCCTCCGACGAGGTCAACCTGGTCTATGCCGCCATCGCGAAGTCCATGGGGGCTCGCAAGAGCATCGCGGTTGTGCGGCGGCGTCTCTATCAGGACATGCCGAACCATATGCCCGTCGATGCCGTGGTGGACCCCAACGAGGCGCTGGCCGCGATGATCCTGAGGACCATCCGCTACCCTGGACATGCCCGGGCCCTGTCGATCATCGAGAAGATCGACGCTGAGATGCTGGAGATCGTCCTGCCGGCGGAGCACGGCCTGACGGATATTCCCCTTTCAGAGCTGAAGCTGCCGAAAGGGGTCCTGGTGGCGCTGCTGGGCAGGAGGGAGAAGGTGTTGGTCCCGGATGGGGCCACACGGCTCCAGGCCGGCGACCATCTCATCCTGTTCGCCTCCACACCCCTTATGCGCGAGGCGATGGAGCTGTTCGGCGGGTCCGGCGGGGAGCGGCCATGAGGCTGGGTATCGTCCTTCGGATGCTCTCGCTCATCTCCCTCATCGTCTCCCTCTTCATGTTCTTCCCCCTGGCCCTGGCGGTCTATGACGGAGCCGGAGGCCGGCTCGCCTTCCTCGCCTCCCTTGTCGTCGGCCTGCTGGTCAGTCTTGGCTTCTTCCTGGCCGGAAAGCGCAGGGCCGACTACCAGCAGCTGGGCATCCACGAGGCCATCGCCGTTGTGGGGTTCTCCTGGGTGATTGCCTCTGCCGTCGGGGCCCTGCCCTATCTGCTTTCGGGCGCCACGGCGACCTACGCGGACGCATTCTTTGAGACCATGTCGGGGTTTACCACGACCGGCGCCACCATCCTGGCGGATGTCGAGGGGCTTCCCGGGGGGCTTCTTCTCTGGCGCAGCCTGACGCACTGGATAGGCGGGATGGGGATCATCGTCCTGAGCCTCGCCGTGCTCCCCTTCCTCGGGGTCGGGGGGATGGAGCTCTACAAGGCGGAGGTTCCCGGCCCGACGCCCGAGAAGATCACCCCGAGGGTCCAGCAGACGGCCCTCTACCTCTGGGGCGTCTATGTCCTGCTGACCGTGTTGGAGACGGCCTTCCTGACCGCTGGAGGAATGGGGTTCTTCGACGCCCTGAACCACAGTTTTTCCACCATCGCCACGGGGGGATTTTCGACGAAGAACGCCTCGGTGGGCCATTTCCAGAGCGCCTACATCGAGTGGGTGATCATCGTCTTCATGTTCATGTCCGGGATCAACTTCTCCCTGCATTTTTTGATGCTCACAGGACGCTTCCGCGGGGCCCTTCGAGACGAGGAGCTGCGTTGGTACTCCGTTCTGGCCGTTGCGGCATCGACCGCCATCGCGTTTTTTTTGCTTCGCCAAGACCTCTTCGATCGGGTGGAGCCGGCTCTGCGCACCGCAGCCTTTCACGTCGTGAGCCTGATGACCACCACGGGGTTCGCTACGGCCAACTACGACCTGTGGCCGGAGTTCGCCCGTTTCCTCCTGCTTCTGCTGATGGTCGTCGGGGCCTGTGCGGGCTCCACCGGCGGAGGATGCAAGGTCGTGCGCTTCCTGCTTCTGGGGCGGCAGATTCGCGCCGAGGTCTGCAGCCTGCTGCATCCCAGGGCGATCGTCAACACGCGGGTCAACGGTCGGGTGGTCTCGATACGATCCCTGAGCTCTGTCACGGCCTTCTTTATGCTTTACATCGCCATCCTGGTCCTCTCCACCCTCATGCTGACCGCTTTTGGGCACCCCAGGCTGGACCTCGTGGCCTCCCTGTCCGGGGTCGTCGCCTGCCTCGGCAACGTGGGGCCGGGGCTTGCCTCGCTGGGGCCGGCCGAAAATTTTTCCTGGCTGCCCGAGGGGGTCAAGTGGATCCTCTCGTTCTGCATGCTGGCCGGGCGGCTCGAGCTCTTCGCCGTGATCCTCCTGTTCGTGCCGGGGACCTGGACGCGCTGAGCGTTTCCACACTTTTCCTCACCTCTGGCAGCTCGCCTCTGGTAGAATGGGAGGCGTGCCTTGCCGGAGGCAGGGACTTTTGGGAAACTTTCGGTCGAATGGCTTTTTGCCGTTTCTTCGAGAGGTGCTGACGGTTATGATGATGGGTTTTAGTGATGGGTCTGATCGTTCATGAAAGCTAAAAATCGGAAGTCCACCGGACAACATCCGCTTGTGGATGAGAATATGGAACTGAAGAAGGAGAAAGAGAAGGAGGAGGCGTTCCCCTTTACCTTGAAAAAGATTGGAGCCGCAGAATCGCCCAGCCCAACGCGCCGGGGCTTTGGGCTGCTGGAGGCCACGTCTTTCCTGTGCGGTGCGGGGGTCATGGTCCTGGAGATGACGGGTTCGCGCCTCGTCGCGCCCTTTTTTGGGACGTCCTTGGTCGTGTGGACGGCCCTGATCGGGGTTGTCATGGCGAGCCTCTGTGCGGGCAACTGGGCGGGAGGGCTTCTGGCGGACCGGCGCCCGGAGCGCCGCGTGCTGGCACGGATCGTCCTCCTGTCCGCGGTCTGCACGGGCTGCCTGGCGTGGGCGGGCAACGCAGTGCTCTCGTTCCTCGGCGGGCTGGACCTGAACCTTTACCTGGTGTCGGTCCTCGCGGCCCTGCTGATCTTCGCCATCCCAAGCCTGCTCCTGGGCATGGTCTCCCCCTTCGTCGTCCGCCTCGCGATGGACGACGTCGACACCTCCGGGGGGACGGTGGGACGCTTCTCGGCGCTCTCGTCCGCGGGCAGCATCCTGGGGACCTTTTTGGGGGGGTTCATCCTGATCTCCCTCGCCCCGTCGGGGGTCATCCTCCTGATGCTGGCGACGGTCCTGGCCGTTCTGGCCTTGCTGCTCCGCCTGTCAGCCTGGAGGATCACCCTCCCGGTCCTGTTCCTGCTCGCCGCGGCCACCGTGTCCGCGGCAAAGGGAGGGCTGCCGATGACGCCCGTGGGCATGCATATCGATACGCCTTACAATCACATCTCCATCGTGGAGAGCAATCAGGCGGATGGGCGGCGCGTCCGGATTCTGATGACGGACCCGCAGGGCGCGCAGTCCCTGATGTACACGGACGATCCCAACGAGCTCGTGAGCGACTACACGAAGTTCTACGACCTCGCCTTCCACTTCAAGCCCGACACGAAAAATATTCTGATGTTGGGCGGCGGGGGCTACTGCGTGCCCCGACATGTCCTGGCGGAGCGTCCCGGGGTCTCGTTCGACGTCGTCGAGCTGGACCCCGGCATCACGGAGGCGGCGCGGCGCTATTTTTCCATCCCGGAGGACCCGCATCTGCGCATCTTTCATGAGGATGCGCGGGCGTTCCTGAATCGGGAGGCGCGGGACCCCGGACGTCAGGGCTCCTATGATGCCGTCTTCATGGACGTCTTCGGGTCGTGGTACTCCATCCCCTTCTACCTGACGACGGTAGAGGCCGCGCAGCGCATGTACGAGCTGTTAAGGCCGGACGGGGTGCTGATCGTCAACGTCATCGCCTCGCTACAGGGGCCCCGCAGCGGGGTGTTCCACGGAATTTATGCTGCGCTTGATTCGGTATTTCCAAGACTCCTGATCTTCCCGGCGTCCGCCTCCGACCCCAGGTATGCGCTGTCCCGGCAAAACCTGATGATCGTGGCCTTCCGGTCTCGGGAGCTGCCCGCCGTGCCGCCGGTCCCGGAGCCCGCCGTCGTGAGCCTGCTGGAGCATCAGTGGCTCGAGGGTTTCCAGGCCTCGGTCCCGGCGTTCACCGATGCCTTCGCACCCGTCGAGCGCTACGCCTTGATGCGGTAGGGGATGGCAATGTGAAAGGGTACGAAAAGGGAGGAGGCGGGGAAATCCCGCTTCCTCCCTTTTGTCGCGTATGTCGGCAATCTCCGCAGGGATCCCGCTCAGGCCTTGGTGCCGACGACGGCATTGAAGAAACCGGACATCCGCCCGAAGAACTCCCGATTCTCCTTCTTCCGCCCGTTCAGGAAGATCCGCATCGCGCCCCAGAGCCCTTCGTCGTAAATCATTCCCTTGAAGCTCATGAGGGTGATGGGCCCCTCCCGGACCTTGAGGCCGGAAAAGCCGCACTCCTCGAAGACTTTTCGCCACTCCGTCCCCGTCAGATGTCCGCGGCGGTCACGTCCCTCGCGGCTGCGGCGAAGGGCAGGGCGTAGCGTCCATAGGCGCACCCGACGTCCAGGACGGAGGCCCCCGGACCAAGCATCCCCTCGTCGGAGAGGTATCGGACCACCCGGTCCGTCAGGCTCGTGCCGTAGGTTCGCTTGCAGGCGAAAAAGGGCTCGGCCTTAGCGTCCCAGAAGTCCTCGGACTCGGAGAGGTTCGGATCCGGACGGTTCAGGATCGCGTCAAAAAAATCCGCACTCATGTTCAATCGAAAATCCTCCTTTGCTCAAAACCCGCACTCGGTCAAGAACGAAAGCCCGGAGCGCCTCGGGACGGCATCAGAAAAAGTCCCGCCGCATCTCGGCCCCGGGTGAAAGGAGCTTTTCGACCTCCCCGTCCGTGAGCTCCATGCCGTAGAATCTGCCGTAGTACTCCTTCACCTTCAGGGGGATGTCGATGTCCTCGAAAAGATCGGGGTAGACCGCCTTCGCAAACCACCACAGGGCCAGGGGCGTATCGGTGCAGGGCGGCCACCAGCGGTGCATGCCCAGCGGGAACTTGTGGCAGTCCCGGTTTCTGACCGCAGGGACGTGGCTCCAGTCGTGACCGGGGCCCGCCGTGTTGTCGTACAGGTTCTGCGGGACCAGGGCCGTGAACGTCGTCAGAAACACCTTGTCGGGCGCCCAGTCGTAGATCTGTTCCATGTTGACGTTTTTCTTCCCGACGTCCAGTCCCACGTTCACGGCTCCAACGGCGTCGCACCAGTACTCCCCGAAGGTCTTCCGGCCCGATACGCTGATCGCCGTATCGTTGTAGTTGCTCAGGATCAGGACCCTGGCGCGCTTCTCCCGAGGAATGTCCCGGACGCGCCGGGCGATCTCCGCCTCGACCTCCCTGCCGTAGGCGACGATGCCCCTGGCCTTGTTCTCCCCGCCCAGGACCTGCTCCATGAGGTCCAGCCACATCTCCAGGGTGCGGAGCGTGCTGACCGATCCGCCGATGTTGGGGTGGGTGAAGGCCACCGCGGGGATCCCCGCTTTTTTGTACGTCTCCGTGTGAACGGCGCCGGAGTAGAAGACGACGTCTGGCTTCAGGTTCAGCAGTTCCTCGATGTTCAGGGACCCTCCCTTGTAGAAGTCGCTGGACACGGAGAGCAGGCCGGGCGCGTACTTCCCCAGCACGGAGCGCCGCGCCGTGTTGAGCAGGTCCGGCGGTATCCCCACCAGGTTTCTCACGTCGCCTCCCTGATACACGGCGACCACCGAGGCCAGCGGCAGCGGCGCCACGACGGCGATGCGCTCGATCTTCTCGGGCAGATCCACGTCGAGGCCCAGGTGGTCCCGTACCGTCCGCGCCTCCGAGCTCCCCGGCCAGGTCAGCGCCACGGCAAGGACCACCACAGCTCTAACAAGCCGGGAACGGAGCCTCTTACACCTCTTCATCTCGATCGACCTCCATTCTTCCACCATTCCTCCACCATTTCTCCAAGCATTTCTCCAGGGAAGCAAACCCTGATTTCAATCAGGGACAGGCTCCCGACAACCAAAAAATCCCATAAAGTTGGTTCAAGCCAACTTTATGGGACCTATTCTGACACGAAGGGCGGAGGGCGTCTGTTGCCAGGGCCACGGAAAAAGCGGAGAGACCGAAGAGGACTGCCGGGTTGCGGACGGGGCCGTCCCGGGCCCGTCTCACGCCGGCCGGACCCGCGTCACGGCTTCGGGACGGCGGCCCCCGCCGCGTCCTGACGCTCGATCAGGGCGATGAACGCCTCCTCCAGGGTGGGGTCGGGGCGCTCGTCCGTCCGCACGGAGGCCTTGAGCGCGTCGGGGGGACCGGAGGCTATGGTCCTGCCGCGGTAGACCAGCGCGATGCGGTCGCAGTACTCCGCCTCGTCCATGAAGTGCGTCGTCACCATCACGGTGACGCCCTTCAGCGCGAAGCTGTTGATGCAGGTCCAGAACTCACGCCGCGTCACGGGGTCCACGCCGCTCGTCGGCTCGTCCAGAAACAGGACGTCCGGCCCGTGCATCACGGCGCAGCCCATAGCCAGGCGCTGCTTGAAGCCCAGGGGCAGCGAGCCCGCTCGGGAGGAGAGATAGGGCCTCAGGTCGAACGTCTCGACCACGCGCTCCACCGCCGCTCCGCCCCTCAGACCGTAGATGCCCGAGAAGAATCGCAGGTTCTGCAGCACGGTCAGGTCCCCATATAGCGAGAATTTCTGTGCCATGTAGCCCAGCTTCGCCCTCGCCGCGCCGGGCGCCATCCTGAAGTCCAGGCCGGACACGGAGCAGCTGCCCTCCGTGGGGGTAAGCAGCCCGCACATCATCTTGAACGTGGTGGACTTCCCGGCCCCGTTGGGCCCCAGGAGGCCGAAGATCTCGCCCCGCTCGATAGAGAAGGAGACGTCGTCCACCGCCGTGAAGCTCCCGAACCGCTTCGTCAGGTGCCGCGCCTCCACGGAGACGCCGCCCGTCCCCTTCTCCCCGAAGAACTCCGCCACCGCACCGCTGCCGCGCCGGGCCCCGCCCAGAAGCTGCATGAACGCGTCCTCGAAGCGGGGCGGCGTCGGCCCGAGCTCGAGCCCGGCCGGGGCCCCGGACGCCGTGACGATCCCGGCCTCACGGGAGAGGGCGTCCAGGTTCCCCCTCAGCTCCGTGCCGTCGTCGCTCGTCAGGACCCGTACGCTCGAGCCCTGGATGACGGCGTCCAGGGTGCTCTTGCACTCCATCAGGGGGGCGATCAGCTTCCGGCGCCTCCCGCCGGCCCCGCTCAGCAGGAAGACCCGGCCCTCGACGCGCTTCGCCAGCTCCTCCGGCGTCCCGTCGTAGAGCAGCCTACCCTCGTTGAGGAGCAGCACCGTGTCGCAGGCCTCCGCCTCGTCCAGATAGGCGGTGCTCCAGACGACGATCCGGTCCGGGGCCAGAAGCTCCCGCACCATGCGCCACAGCTCGCGCCGCGCCAGGGGGTCCACGCCCACGCCCGGCTCGTCCAGCAGCAGGACGGGCGGCCGGGAGAGCAGCGTGCAGGCCAGCCCCAGCTTCTGCTTCATCCCTCCGGAGAGCCGGCCCGCCAGCCGGCCCGTGAAGGGGCCGAGCCCGGTGAAGGCGAGGAGCTCCGCGTAGCGTGCGGCGCGCTCCTCGCAGGGCACGGAGCGCAGCTCGGCGTACAGGCTCAGGTTCTCCTGAACCGTCAGGTCCTCGTAGAGCCCAAACCGCTGCGGCATGTAGCCGACCCGTTCATGGATGGCGTCAGCGTCCGCCGCCGTGTCGTACCCGCACACCGTGACCCGCCCCCCGGTGGGAGTCAGCAGGCCGCAGAGCAGGCGCAGCAGCGTCGTCTTGCCCGCTCCGTCCGGCCCGACGAGGCCCGTGATCCGTCCCCCCGCGACGCGCGCCGTGATCCCGTCCAGCGCGATGCGCCGGCCGAAGGTGCGGACCAGCCCCTCGACGACGACCTGCGAGTCCGAGAAGCGCTCCGCCGGCGGACGCTTTTCGGCCGGGCTCATCGTGACGCCGTGCCCTCGGAGGCTTCTTTGGATTCCATCGAGACGGCCTCCATCAGGACGGTGACGGGCATCCCGTTCTTGAGCCGTCCGTCCCTGTCGTCCTCCACCAGGATCCGCGCGCGGTAGACCAGGTCGGTGCGCAGGTCCTCGGTCTGCACCTGCTTGGGGGTGAACTCGGCCGTCGGGGAGATGAAGGTGAGCGTGCCCTCGATGGGCTCGGGGGACGAGTCCGTGACGATGCGTGCCGGCATCCCCACCCGGACCCGGCCGAGCTGCGGCTCCGGGATGTAGGCCCGGACCTGGATGGGCCGCTCGAGCGCCAGGGCGTAGACGACCTGGCCCGCCCCCACGACGGTCCCGGGCTCGGAGACGCGGGTCAGGATGGTCCCCTCCGCCGGGGAACGGAGCTCCGTGTCCGATAGGGCGTTTTCGGCCTCCGCGAGCCGGGCGCTGGCAGTCTCGTAGGCTGCCTCGGCCGCCTCGATATCCTCCCTGCGGTAGCCCTCGCGCACCAACGCCAGGGCGTTCTCGGCCGCCGCGAGCTCCGCCCTCAGGGCGCTGCGCTGCGACGCCGCCCGGTCCAGATCGCTCTTGGCGACGGCCTTCCGGGCGAACAGGTTGGAGATGCGTCCATAGTCCTTCTCGGCCAGGTCCAGCGAGGCCCGGACCCGGTTGCGCCGTGCCTCCGCCTCCCGGACCTCCTCGGTGCGGAACCCACGGTGCAGCTTGTCCAGTGCCGCCTTCGCCTGGAGCATGGCCCCTCGGGCCTCCGACCGCTTGATTCGGTAGGGAACGGGGTCCAGAATGCCCAGCAGGTCGCCGGACGCCACCCTCTCGCCCTCCTCGCGGTAAATAGCCTCGATGCGGCCGGGGACGCGAAAGCCCAGGAGCACCTGCCGGATCTCTACGTTGCCGTAGAGCCTTATCCGGTTGGGGTCCTTTTCGCGGAAGCGATCGATCAGCCCCTCGAGCTCCCCGGTCGCGTAAAGTACGCCGAGGACGGCCGCGAAAATAAAAAACAGAAGGAGAAACCGTTTTTTCATGGCAAAGACTCCTTTTCTCAACTTCCGGGGCTCCGCCCCGGAACCCCGGCAAGGGCCATAGGCCCTTGCAACCCGAACGGGAACGAGCGGCGCGGCGGGCGGTCACTGTATCCTGCGCTTGAAGAACCATCCGGCGGCGCCGAGCGTCGTTGCCGCGATCCCGCAAAGCCAGAGGAGCTGCACGGTGACCTCGCGCAGGGGAACGTCCTTGAGGTAGACGCCGAGGGCGATGACGATGATGTGACGGGCGGGGTTGAGCAGGGTCAGGGTCTGCAGGGCGTGCGGCATGTTTTCGATCGGCGTGGCGAACCCCGAGAGCAGGACGAAGGGCACCATGCAGGTGAACACCCCCAGGAACGCCTGCTGCTGCGTGCTGCAGAGCGAGGAGATGAAGAGCCCCACCCCCGTGCAGGCCAGGATGAAGAGCAGGAAGCTGAGGGTCAGCAGCCCCAGGCTTCCCAGGCAGGGCACACCGAAGACCGTGCGGGCCAGGATGTGGATGGCAATTCCGATTCCGAGGGCGATCGCGGCGGCCGGCAGCGCCTTTCCGGCCACGATCTCCAGGGGCGAGAGCGGTGAGACGAGAAGCTGCTCGAACGTCCCGAGCTCCCGTTCGCGCGCGACGCTCATGCCCGAGACGAGAAGGGACAGCATCTGAGTCAGCACCACCAGCAGCACCGGCAGGGTGAACCATAGGTAGTCATGATTTGGGTTGAAGAGCTGGCGCGACTCCACGGACAGGAGCGCGTCGGCCCCGGTGAGGGTCTTCCTGAGCCCGCGGGCAAAGCCGCTCGTGATGGAGACGGCGTAGCCGTAGGCGATCTGGACCGCGTTGGCCTTCCGCCCGTCCAGAATGACCTGCACGGAGGCCGGCTCGCCGCGCATCAGGGACGCCGAGAAGCCCTCGGGGATGCGCAGGACCATCAGCGCCCTCTGCTCGGCGATGGCCGGCTCGACCTCCAGGACGCTCGACAGGCTGAAGGCGTGCGTGAAGGCAGGGCTCGCGGTGAAGGCCGCCTCGAGCCTGCGTCCCAGGTCTCCGTTGTCCTGGTTCAGGACCGCCAAGGGGGCGTTCCTTACCTCCATGGTGATGGCGAAGCTGAAGAGAAAGAGCATGATGAACGGCCCGACGAACACCTGGAAGCGCGTCTTCGGGTCCAGCAGGACGGCGTAGAGCTCCTTGACGACCAGGGAACGAATGCGCCCAAACATGGTCAGGCCAGCACCTTTTTGGTGTATCGGAGCGTCAGGGCCAGGAAGAACAGCCCGAGCAGCCCCAGCCTGGCCATGTTGGGGATCAGGAGCGGCCAGACGTCGCCCGCCAGGAAGAGCGTCTGGAGGCAGGTCACCAGGTACCGCGCCGGCAGGACGGCGGCGATCGCCCTCTGGAGGAACGGCATGGAGTTCAGCTCGAAGATGAAGCCGGACAGGAGCACGACGGGCAGGAAGGCGGAGAGCAGCGCGGCGAAGGAGGCGACGTACTGGTTTTTGGAGAGCGTCGAGATGATCAGGCCGTGCCCGAGCGCCGACATCATGAAGAGCGACGCCACGACGAAGAGGGCCGGCAGGGAGCCGCGGAACGGGACGCCGAAGAGCGACACGGCCAGGGCCAGGCTGAAGAACGTGGAGAAAATAGCCAGGAGGTAGTACGGGATCAGCTTGCCCAGCAGGAGCTCCAGTGCGCTGACGGGCGTGGAGAAGAGCGCCTCCATGGTCCCGCGCTCCCACTCGCGCGCCACGACCAGGGCCGTGAGCATCGTCCCGATCAGGGCCATGATGACGGCCATGATGCCCGGGATGAGCGAGTACCGGCTCTCCAGCCCGTCGTTGTAGCGGAAATGGGGCTCCACGGCGATGGGCAGCGACGCGCGGGACAGCTCCCCTCCCCACTGAAGGATCGCGGCCAGCGTGTAGTTCTCCGCCAGGGCGCCGGAGTTGGGGTAGCTCCCGTCCGTGAGCAGCTGGAGAGTGGCCTTCCGGCCCGGATTTTGGCCTGGGCTTTGGCCCGAATAAAGGGCGGCGGAGGTGCCCTGCGGGACGATCAGGACGCTCTTGAGCTCCCCCGTGACCAGCCCGGGCAGGAGATCCTGGCGCGAGGCGGCGAGGCCGGGCTTGAAGTAGGGGTTTCCGGCGAACCGCCGGGCCAGGTCCCGCGCCGGTTGTCCGCCGTCCTCCAGCGCGATCCCAAGGCGGATCTCGCGGGCATCGAGGGACAGGCCATAGCCGAAGAGGAAGAGCAGGGTGAGCGGCAGTATGAAAGCGATGACGATGCTGCTGGGGTCCCGCACGATCTGAAGCGCCTCTTTTTTCGTCAGGGCCCGGAGCCTTTGGGCGAACATCGATCCCATCTCCTTGCAGATTCCGGGAAAATCGACTCGCTCCGGCGGGCTCCCGGTCTTCCCGCAGGAGGGGGACATCCTGTCTCCGCAACCTCATCATCATAGCACTTCGATGTGAGGAATCCTACGGTACTGCCGGTGAAAACACGGTGAAGCTCTGGGGAGGCTCTTGTTGTGTTGGCGGAAACCTGCGAGAGGCGTCGACTCAACGACCACCGGCTGGAAGCCGGTGGTCGTTGAGTATCTCAAGGGTCCTACATCATTTCAACGGAATCCAATGCAACGCACGTGTTCCTCCGGACAAGCATTCGCAGCCGGTCTTTGTGACTACGAAATTCTCCTCCACGTCAAATACCCCGGAGTCATTGACTACACCCGGTTCCAGGTTGATAATCATTCCTTCTTTTAGAATCGTCTGATCGAAAATAGTGATGGAAGGGGGCTCCGTACTCATTAAACCCATGCCATGTCCCATCCTGCCGCATTCGAAGGATGCCTGGAATCCTGCTTTTTCAAGGGCGTTTTTGCAGGCTCTGGCGACGTCGGCGACCGGAACATCCGGTTTAATGGTCTCGGCCGCCGATAAAGTTATCTCGTGAATCTTTTTTTGGAGGTCAGCGAGATGAGGCTCTCTCTTCCCTACGACACCTGCCCTGCAAAAGTCGGACCAATAATTGTTATAGCGGGCTCCGAGGTCCAGCCATAAAAAGTCCCCCTCCTCCAGTGTCCGATTTGAGGCGGTTTTACTGATTCGGCCATAGTTGCCTGTTCCGGAAGTGATGATAACGAATCCGGGATAGTGGGCGCCTCCATCGAGCATCAGCTTTTGGGCTAAACGCGAGATTTCAATTTCCGTCATGCCTCCATGCACCATGGAAAAAAGATGATCGTGCGTATAACTGGTCGCCTGACAGGCTCTGCGGTGGCATTCTATCTCAGCCTCTGATTTGATCATTCGCTGGTTCCAGATCAAAGCGGAGGCGTCCAAAAAATTCACGTTTGGCAAAAGATCTTTGAGGCTTTCGTAGAGGTTCAGCTGGAATCCTATCCTTTGTTCGAAGCCCGATTCTATTCCGATATTTCCGTTCTCCATCCCGAGCTCTTCCATAATGGAGTGCAGATCCTTTGCCGTAGGACCAAGCAGGCTCTGGAAACCTTTTACTTGGCAGCATTTCGCAGCTGTCCGGGCTTCGGGTTCAACGAAAGTTTGAACGTAAAGCAAAGGACTTCCGTTTTCCGGCATAAAGAGAAAGCTGGGCCGCGTAAAGGTGGTCCAAGGAGCGTGAGTTTTGTAATCGGCGTAATAATTCAAGTTGCTCTCGGCAGAGAGAAGCATCCCGGAGAAACCGGACTCCTTCATTCGCTCGCGACATAAATCAATCCGTTTTTGAATTTCATCCTTGGAAAAATCCAGCAGCTCCATTGAGTTGTATCCCCTTTCAAGTTAGCCTGAAGTCATTAATTTTCACTGTTTTTGGATACTCGATGCAGACGAATGGACAGGGCAATGAAACCACCAAAAACGAGCAAAAAACACAGCGACATCATGACGATAGCTTCGTGAGTCATCACGATCGTTCTCCTTTCCGTACAAAACTGAGCCGCGCCGGGATCATGCGCTGAATTCGTTGTCGGGTATCTCGGGGAAAGTTTCTCCATTAAAATATTTTTCTTTTACGGAATCGGCGACCTTGTTGTTGAGCAGCTTGCAGACGATCAAAATACAGAAGCCCTGGGCGATGAATGTCCCTAAACTATCTACGGCCAAGGGATTCCACCAGTCCTTGACCCAGCCTATGGATTGGACGCTCCACCAGGAGAACATGATGAGCACGATAAGTGGAGCGATAAATTTGACGGAAAGTTCCCAGATGATGCTTACGTGCATTCCCGTATAGGGCGTGTTTAAAAAGAGCGTGCGAATCTTCCGTACTCCAAATTTGGCCAGGGCGAAGCATGAAAAAAGAGCCCCAATCAGCATCATTTGACCGTAGACCCAATCTTGGTTGGTTAAAAAATTGGAGTTCCAAGCTGACGGAAGCCCTAGAATAAGCAGAATGAAGAATAGAAGGGTCACAGCCCGTTTTTTACTGATCCCGGAATCTACGAATGGAAGCGATACGATCATGAAATGACAGACATTGGAGGACAAAGCTGCAAAAAGAAGGCTGATGAAGAATAGAATGGAGACGATATAACCTCCCGGCATCTGCTCGAAAAGAGATGTCATGGAGATGAATGTCAACCCGTTGTTCCCCGCACCACAAATTTTCAGTGCTTCCGTTGTACTGGGACTCAGAGCGAAAACTGCCGGGATTACGGCCAATCCGGCGATAACGGATGCGGAGGCATCCCCCAGGCCTTGTATCGTCGAGGTTAAAGCTACATCTGAGTTGGCCTTTGAAAATACGGCAAGAGTGATGCATAACCCCCAGCCTGGACCGGCAGACCAGACGGCTTGAGTCAATGCTTCAAGCCAGATTTTGTAATTGAGCAGCTCCCGCGCTTCGAATGAAAACAAATAATTCATCCCTTTGACCGCCCCGGGCAAGAAAGCGCTGTGAATTGCGGATGCAACAAGACAGCCAAACAGAACCGGTATAAATAGCTTATTGGCCTTTTCAATTCCGGATACCCCTTTATAGGCAATCCAAGCTGAGATGAGCAGAACAATAACGAACAGGATTACCGTGACGATGTTGCCGTTGGAAACGGAGTGGAACAACGATAGTTTATCGACCCCATAATATCCTTTGGTCAACGACAATCCTAAATAATAGAACACCCAGGCAATTACGGAAGAATAATAAGCGGCTACGCCAGCCATAGTTACGGCGACGACGGTTCCAAGCCATGTGTAGCGTTTGCCTATGAAGTCTCTGAATGCCCCGGGCGTTCCATGCCGGGCGGCCCTGCCGATAACATGTTCTCCGATCATAATGGGTACGCATACCAGAAAGAGCATGACCAACCATGCGAGAATAAAGGCTCCTCCGCCATTCATCGCGACGACTCGTGGAAATCGCCAGATATTTCCTGTGCCGACGGAACCTGCAATCAGGGAGACCACCAAAGCCATTTGAGAAGAGTAGCCCAATTTCTTTTCTCTCATAAAAAACCCTCCTTAAAGCATGTGATAAACCTATTGTTCCAATCATGCCGTGATAATGGGGATGATTTTGATAAATGCCCTGCTCTGACAGCGAGAATGCCGCACTTCGTTTGTTTCTGACAGATAACGAACATCAGGTGGCAAGCACGGAATGTGCGATCCCCACATAGCCGTTACAGATACGAACGAGGTCATCGAGCTCAATATACTCGTCGTCCAAATGCAATATGGACATTTGTGCGGGACCGAAACCTACGGTCGGGATACCCGCAACTCCAGCATAATAACTGGCGTTGGTAGAATAGGGATAAATATCCAGCGTGCAGGGCAGCCCCATGGAGTGCAGTCCGTCACATACCCTTCGAACGAAGGGATGATTTTCCTCCAAGAGCCATGCAGGGTAAAATACCTCGGAGCGCAGCAATTTTCCCGTATAACATAATTGTTCCTTCGTGCTGTAACGAACACTTGCTCGAAAAGCATCGTCCCGTAGAGCCTCTTCTTCGAGGATCTCCTGGATGTCGGCCAGCACTCCGTCCCGCGTTTCACTGAGCAGTAAACGCCTATCGAAATAAGCGGTACAGAAATTGGGGACGATGTTGAAATCTTGTTGCGGTGAGGACTCGATGGAGGTCAGCTCCATGCTGCCCTTGCCCAAGACCGGCTCCTCCGGGAGGAAGAGCTCCTTCTCGATTAAGGAGGCGACACGCAGCATTTTGCGTATCGCATTGATGCCTTCATGGGGAAAAGCGCAGTGGACGGACTGTCCTTTCGTCTCCAAAACGATTTCCGCCCTGCCCCGCTGCCCTCGCATGACGGCATTGCCCGATGCCTCCCCCACGACGACAAAATCGGGATGGCATAACTCGGCAATACCTGAGGCAGCGACGCTTTCCAGGGGCTCCTGCAGGACGGAGGCTCCCACATAAAGACTCCCTCTCAGGCCGTGAGTTCTGGATCGCGAGAGGAACGAGGCCGCGCTGATCATTGCAGCGAGGGCTCCTTTATTGTCGGTAGTTCCCCTTCCCCAAAGGCACCCTCTGAACATCTCTCCCCCATAGGGATAGTGAATCCAATATTCCGGGTGCGGCACACGAACGTGGTCCATATGTCCCTCGAAAAGAAGGACCGGCCCGTCATTTGAAAAAGAGATCCTTCCTATGACGTTTCCATACTTATCGCTTTGTACTTCCGTGAATCCCATCTCGCCCATGGTTCGCTGGAGGTATTCGGCCACATCGCGTTCTTGCCCCGGAGGGCTGGGAATTCGAATCAGATCCTGAGCCAAGGAGAACAGTGTATTGTAATGTTCTGGATTTACCATCGCCAATCCCCCCTAGTGAAAGGCGAATTGCTTTATACAGGGCGATAATTAAGAATTGGAATTTATGGCAAAATTACACTTTTACCTGTGGGCCTATAATAAGGGAAAAGATATATTAATGCAAATAAAATATTTTGGTCGTTTTTTGAAAAATAACTTATGTATTTGAGAGCCTGTCATCCCGCTATCTTTATTTGGCATTCGTTAAGGGGAGGATGCGATGCTTTACGAAAGGTTGAAAACATTTCGTGCCGTCTATGACAACATGTCCGTTAACAAGGCTGCGGAACTCCTCCATCTGACGCAGTCTGCCGTCAGTCAGCAGATGTCGGTTCTGGAAGAGCTTTATCGGGTGAAACTGTTTGTCCGAAAGGGCCGGAGCATTCAATTTACCCCCGAGGGTAAAGCATTGTACGAGTGGACAGGGGGTATCGTCTCGTCGATGGAGGAAATTCCCAAGCGCCTGCGTGCCTTGAAAAATTTACAATATGGAGACGGCAAACTGGTTGTTGGAACGACTGAAAATGCAGGTATGGTCCTCTCGAGACATTTGGAGAAATTTAGTCGTGTTTTTCCGGGGATACGCATAAAGGTAAGAATAGGAAGTGAAATAGCGTTGAAGCAGGAGTTGCTGGCCAACGAGTTTGACTTTATCGCTGTCGATGAAATTTTTGAGGGAACTCGTGATACGGGTTTTCCTGCCAGAACCTTGATGGGGGGATTGAGCGGTTTTTCCTTGATCCTCCCCACCTGGCATTTATGGGCACGCCGTTCTTTGGTCTCACCCCAAGATCTTTCCGATGAGGTGTTCTTGATGCACGCACAGGCCCCCTCTCTGCGCTCTTATGTAGAACAATACTTCCTTCTGAACAGAGTTGCCCCGAGAGATATCATTGAAGCAGGCAGTACCGATATGATCAAATTGATGGTGGCCAACGGCATGGGGGTGTCCATCGTCGGGGATATAGCCCTGAGCAATCGGTGCCGTCCGGCTGGAATTAAGGTCTTGGCCCTTAGAGGTCTGGAGGAACTTAAGCGCCACGTTTGGCTCCTTTATCCTCCCAACAAGGAGATTGGTTATACAGCTTGGGCGTTCCTGCGATTGATGGAGCCGGATGGCACCGATGTTGCTGTGGAAATTGGATGAGTATCGGATATGCTTTCTTCTGCTCGGTGTGAGGGGAGCCCAGTTGTATGAAAGCCGCCGCCAGGGCTTGATTCTGGCTCTAAAGGCAGGCTTTCGGTATACTGTGTCCGGGGGATATATAATTTGCGTATTTCTCCTCATTTGATGTTATACTGGGATAAACTTTGGGCCGTTCGGCCCAAGGGGTTTGGTCATTTTGGATAGGTCCCGTTCGCCCCGCGGCTTTCCCCGGCCGGGAACGGGTAAGTGCGCTTAATGTCATCGGGAGGACGGCATGGAACGAGGAAACGCATCATGAAACTGCAGAAAAAAGTCTTCCGTGCCATCGTGGGGATTCTCCTGGGGCTCTCCCTGATAATGAGTGTGACCACAACCCACAATACTGTCAAGGCGTTCGAGGGTATGGAGCGTCGTTTTTTCGAGCAGAACATGTTTCTCCTGCAGAAGTACATCGACGACGAGGTCAACCGCCTGACCGACTACGTCGCCGACTGGGGCGCGTGGGACGCCATGTACTCCTTCATGGAGACGCGGGATACCCTGCGCTTCGAGGAGCTGTTGACCGGGACGAGCCTTCGGGCCTTGGACATCGATTTCCTGGCGGTGCTCGACAGGGACATGAACGCCGTGGTGGGGTACATGATCAACGAGCTCGGCGGAGAGATCCCCCTGAGCAATGAGGTACTGAAGCGGCTCAAGACGGTTGGGTCGCAGTTTTTGGCGATGGAACCGGGGGCGCCCGATTCCGACTCCGAAGGGCAGTCGCTCTCTCCCCATTTTATGGAACTGGATGGTAGCATCTATCTTTTTGGGAGCAACCCTATCCTGATGACGAACTGGAGCGGCCCCGCAAGGGGCGTGATCATCGTCGGGGTGGACTTTGCGAAGCGGCTGAAGCAGATCTCGGAGACGCTCGGGAACCCCTGCGAATTTCTCCCCGTCCCTTCCCAGCGGTACCCGGACCGCTGGAGCAAAAGCGTTGCCGTCGAGGAGTCGGCGGAGGGGCAGGCCCTGGTGTGGCAGTCGCGCGGCGCGGTCATTGGTGTGGATACCCCGTATGCCCTGATGATCCGCACCTCCCGTAACATCTACAACGAGGGTAAAAAAGCGGTTTACAATTCCTACCTCTGGATCTTCCTCAACGGCATCGTCCTGGTGGTGGTCGTGATGGAGCTTTTGTCCCGCTTGGTCCTCAATCGCCTCGAGAAGCTGCGGGAGGTTGCGGACACGATCACCGAGGAGCTCAGCCTGTCCCTTCGCGTCCCCGTGACCTGGGACGACGAGATCTCGGACCTTTCCCGGTCCTTCAACGTCGTCTTCGGGACGCTGGAGCGCATTGTGATGAACATCCCGGACGCCATGATCCTCTGCACCCCGGAGGGAGAGGTCATCCTGGCGAACCTCCAGGCCCGACGGGTCCTTGGCCTGGGGGGGGCGCCCAAAAACGGCAGGGGGATGCCGATAGAGGCCCTGATCCGGAGTGACGAGGGAGAGGGTTCCGCCCGCTTGGAGAAGGAGCAGGATGTCTACGAGGCCTTCCTTTGCTCCCTGGGCGGCGTGGAGATCCCCGTCGAGATTCATCAGCGCTCCATCACCTTCGGGAAGCGCAAGGTGATCCTCTTCCTGGCGCGGGACTTGACGGACCGCAAGCGCCTTGAGACGCGGCTCGCCTGGAAGCTCTATTACGACGACCTTACGGGGCTCCCCAACCGGACGTCGCTGGTCGAGGCCATAGGTACTGTCCTGAAGAAGACGGAGTCCGGTTCGGGCGCCGCCCGCCGGACGGCCTTGGCGCTCATCAACATGGACCATTTCAAGACCATCAACGCCGAGGTGGGGGACGTCAACGGGGACAGGATCTTGGTGATGGTCTCCGAGCGGCTCAAGGCTGCCTTGGACGGCAGGGGCGCGATCTATCGGACGGGCGGCGACGAGTTCGCCCTCCTGATCGAGATGCAGGGCGATGTCCAGGACAGGGCGCCCTTGCTTGCCCTGCTGGAGGGGGCGCGGGATGCGGTCAACCTTCCCTGCGAGGTGGGGGAGGATGTGGTCCATCCCAGCGCGAGCATCGGGGCCCTTTTGGATATCTCCGCCTGGAACTCCCCCTCGGTCATCATCGAAAAGGCGATGAGCGCGCTGAAGAACGCGAAGAAGGTCGGGCTGGGGGCTGTGATCTTCTTCGAGGGGCGCGACGAACAGGAGGAGGTCCCCTTCTCCGGCTCCATTCTCAACATGAGGGCCGAGCTCCGCTCGGCTCTTGATAACGACGAGTTCCTCTCCTACTTCCAGCCCGTCTATTCCATCGAGGATCGGAGGCTCAGTGGGTTCGAGACGCTGGTGCGCTGGATGCACCCTCAAAAGGGATTCCTGCCGCCCTCGCGTTTCATCCCCTACGCCGAGCGCATTGGGCTGGTCGGCGAGATCGACCGCTGCATGATGCGCCGCGCCATGGAGGCCATACGCAAATCCTCGAACACCTTTTACTTCTCGGCCAACGGGTCGTCCAACCTGATGCAGAGCCCCGATGCGGCGGCCCTCATCCAGGACTCCCTGAATGAGGCGGCCATCGACCCCTCCTGTTTCGTGGTCGAGGTGACCGAGAGCGTCCTTATCGACAACCTGAAGGGGGTCAGTGCGACGCTCGACAGGCTTCGGGAGATGGGGGTCCGGATCTTCCTCGACGACTTCGGGACGGGCTACTCGTCGTTACAGTACATCCATTCCCTGCCGCTCGACTGCATCAAGCTGGATATCGCCTTTGTCCGCCATGTCTTCGACTCCGAAAAGGAGGCCAGGATGCTGCACACCATCATCGACATGGCGAACGCGCTGAACCTGGATACGGTCGCCGAGGGCGTCGAGACGGAAGAGCAATTGTCCTGGCTCGCCGAGGCGGGGTGTGGAAAGGCGCAGGGCTTCTATTTCTCCCAACCGCTGTCCTGGGCCGACGCGGAAAAGTTGATTCGGAGGGAAAGAGCAAAATGAAAAAATGGCTGTTGGGAATGGGCGTAATCTGCGGCATCTTTCTGACGTTCGTCTCCCCGGCCCCCGGAAGGGATGGGAGGGTGACGATCCTCTCCATCAATCATCTGAAGAGCCAGCTTCTGCCGATCTCGGAGAAGGTGAACAAGACGTCGGTGCGCATCGGAGGGCTGTCCCATGCCGCAGGGCTCGTGGAACAGGAACGGTCCCAGGATGACCCGAACGCCATCTTCGTCCAGACCGGGGAGGCCGTCGAGGGGCCGATGTGGCGTTATTTCGGCGGGGTCCCGGAGTTCTCGGCCCTCTCGGCCGCCGGGGTCCAGGTGGGGATGATCGGCAAACGCGAATTCGATTACGGCTGGGATCATCTGAAGCAGGCCCTGGATCATGCGTCCTTCCCCATGGTCCTCTCGAACGTGTCGATATCCGATCCCGAGGTGGCGCGCAAATTTGTGCGGAACGTCATCGTCCCGGCGGGGGACCTGAAGGTCGGCTTCTTCGCGATGCTCTCGACCTGGCTCTTCTCCGTGACGAAGAAGACGGACGAGCTGATCGTCCTGACCGATACGGAGGGCATAGCCCGGGAGATGATCGCCGACCTGCGGTCCCAGGGCGCGGATGTCGTCGTGATGCTCAGCAACCTCAGCGAGGGCGAGAACAAGCGCTTGGCGGAGTCGGTCTCGGGGATCCACGCGATCGTCGGCCGCGGGGTCTCCGAGAAGGAGGAGGTGCAGCTGCAGCTTGTCCAGGGTCCCGATAATTGGATGACTGCCCTGGCCTGGAGCGGCTCCAGGGGAAAGTTCCTGGGCAAACTCGTCCTGACGACCGAAAAGGGCAGGTTGCTGTGGGAGCAGACGTCCTGGCGCCTTTTGAACATTTCTCCGAAGACGCCCCCGAACCCAGAGGTCATGAGGATTGCTGCGGAGTACGAGGGCAAGTTAAACAGCAGCCTGGAGCGGGCGGTGGGCTTCTTCGAGACCCCCGTCGACGCCCACAAGAGGGCGCTGCGGATTCGGGAGATGCCTCTGGGGGACTTCGTGGCGGATGGGCTTCGGTGGAGGTTCAAGACGGATGTGGGGCTCGCCAACGGCGGATCCCTGAGGGGGGACCGGATCTTCCCCGCCGGGGAGGTCTCGGAGAAGAACCTGATGGAGATCCTGCCGTTCGGCAACACCATCGACGTCATCACGGTGACGGGAAAACAGCTTCGGCAGATCATGGAGCTCTCCGCCTCCGCCCTGGTTGCCGAGGGCGAGCATTTCGACCCCGCGTTTCGCGTCCCGGACGGAGGGTTCCTCCAGATCTCCGGGCTGAAGGTCGTCTACGACCTCAAGGAGAAGGCCGCGTCCTTCGACGCGGAGGGCAGGCTTTTATCCTGGGGTAACCGCCTGAAACAGATCTCCGTGCTGAAGGACGGGGAGTGGCGTGAGGTCGACGATAAGGAAGAGTACACCGTGGCGGTCAACAGCTGGACTGCGGGCGGGGGCGACCGTTACTTCGTGTTCGAGGAGGCCCGGAGGGAATCGACGGAGGTCCGGGACGTGGATGCTATGGTGGACTACCTGCGTTTCTTCCCCGACGGAAGGGTGAGCATGAGGACGGACGGCCGTATCGTCATCGAGAAATGACGAGCGCCGCAGAACGGGGAAAAAGAATTGGGAGAGGAAAAGAAAAAATGAGAGGGGGTCTCCCCCCTCTCATTTTTTCCGGATGTCTCCCCGGCACTCGTAGACGAACGCCGGAGGGATGTTGATGGGGACGAAGGAGGTCCGGATCTCCGAGAAGCGCGATTCGAAGTGGCGCTTCATGATCTTGGAGTACTGATAGGCCACGAACTTACCGCCGGAGACCAGGGTATCCTGGACGGCGTCCAGGATACGGGCGGTCATCGCCGGGGGGAGGACGGTGAAGGGCAGGCTCGAGACGATGCAGTCCAGCTTGTCGATTCCCAGGTCCTCCAGAATGGCGGGCAGTTCCTGGGCGTCCCCGTAGAGCTTCAGGCCGGGGTGCGAGACGCCGATCATCCGCTGGAGGTCTGGGTCGATCTCGAACACGAGAAGTCGGGCGTCGGGCCGCGCCCGGCGGACGATGCTCCGGGTGAAGACCCCCGTCCCGGCCCCGAGCTCGGCGATGTTTCGGACCTGGCTCCAGTCGATCTTGTCCAGGACCGCGCGGGTGAGGTAAGGCGAGCTGGGTATGACGCTCCCCACCTGGCGAGGAGCGCCGACGAAGCGCCGCAGAAAGACCATGCCCTCCGCAATCCGTGATCTCAGCTGCCTTCCCTGGCGCTGCAGTTGACCGTAGTTTTTACTCAATACCATCCGATCCTTTCGCTCCAATTCCGCCCCGGCTTCGACGACCACATTCAAAAAAATCCTTTGTCCGGGTACGTTCCTTTCCTCAGCGTGCCTGATGTGCGATAATTTTAAGGAGAAACCGTTTTAATCCATGACGCCTCCCCGTGGAACCCCAGCTTGCCTGTTCTGAGGAGGAAGCCTGCCGGGGCCGCCGCTATTGTATAGCGGCGTTGGGGGTTGGGGGCGTAAGCAGACAACCAACGAGCGTATGCGATAAGTAGGCGACCATAAGCAGACCACCAACGAGTGTAACGAGTTGAGTGGGTCGCTTAGGGGCTTCATCAACGAGCAACGCGAGTTGTGTCGATCACTTAGTTTATTCATCAGTTGTGTTGGTCGCTTAGGTTCTCTATCAAGCCCCCATGTTAAATTTTAGGGAAGCGCCGGAGCTTTCTGTATATTGATGTTTTGCATATTCATCTTGGATAAGATGTGTATTTTTATCTGCGCTTCCCTAATTATAGCGTATGGGCACGGTATAGGGGATGCGGCCGGGGGAGCGGGGTTTTGTCGGGGACGGATTGGTCGAGGATCATCGAGAAGGAGGGACCGCGAGGATGGATGGGAACAAACGAGGAAAACGCCTGGTCGTGCTGACCGGTGCGGGGATGAGCGCCGAGAGCGGGCTCAAGACCTTCCGCGACGCCGGGGGGCTTTGGGAGGAGTACGACGTCATGGAGGTCGCCAGCATCGAGGGGTGGCACCGCAACCCCAAACTGATGACCGAGTTCTACAACCAGCGCCGGGAACAGCTGGCCCATGTGGAGCCGAATCTTGGGCACCGCATCCTGGCGGAGCTCGAGGAGTTCTTCGACGTGGGGATCGTCACCCAGAACGTGGACAACCTGCACGAGCGCGCCGGGAGCACGAAGGTGCTGCACCTGCATGGGGAGCTGACCAAGGTACGCAGTGTCCGGGACGAGACCCGGGTCCGCGACATCGGCTACAGCCGGATGGAGTTTGGAGAGACGGATACGGACGGCTCCCCGCTGCGCCCCCATATCGTCTGGTTTGGGGAGGCGGTCCCGATGATCGCGGAGGCGTCCCGTTGGGTGGCGGGGGCGGACATCTTCGCCGTGGTGGGCACGTCCCTGAACGTGTACCCGGCCGCCGGACTGATCCACGACCTGCGCCCCGGAACACCCGCGTTCCTGATCGACCCCAACGAGGTCGCGCTTCCGAGCAGTTCCCATTTCACCGTGATCCGCGCTGGCGCGGGCCGCGGCATGGAGTTGCTGAGGGAGAAGCTGTTGGACCTCTTCCCCGCGCCGGACCCCCGGCAGCGGTAGAGGGTGTGAGGTTGGGGGTGAGGAGACGCCGCGGAGTGTGCCGCCCTCACGCGATCGCCGCGGCGCTTGGCCTTCCATCCTTGAAATAATTTGAAAATAATTTGACACTTTTCCCTCTATGCCTTATTCTGACTGTGGCCCATCGAGTTATTCCATGAAATAACTCGATGCCCGGCAGGCCGGGGCGTCGTTCCGGTTCATGGCGTCTCGTGCGGAAGTTGGCAGGAGTGTTATTGGCAGGAATGTTGTTGGGAGGAGTGTTGTTGGGAGGAGTGCTGGAGGTTCGGGTCAGAAAACGCCTGGGGGATTTCTCGACGGGTGCGGACTTCGTCCTGGATGGGGTCGGGATCACCGCCCTCTACGGCCCGTCCGGGGCCGGCAAGACGACCCTGCTCAACATGGTCGCCGGGCTCGTCGTCCCCGACGAGGGGCGCATCGTCCACAACGGCACGGTGTTCTTCGACGCGGCGGAGAGGGTCTTTCTGCCGGCACGGAGGCGCGGCGTGGGGTACGTGTTTCAGGAGCATCGTCTCTTTCCTCACCTCTCGGTGCGGAACAACCTGCTCTTTGCCCCGCGTTTCTGCGGCCGGCCGTACAGCCGGTCCTTTTTCGAGCGCGTGGTCGCGCTGATGGACCTGGAGCCCATGCTTGGGCGCGGCGTCGGCGCGCTCTCGGGGGGCGAGAGTCAGCGCGTGGCCATCGGCAGGGCCCTGCTGGCCTGCACGTCGTTTCTGCTGATGGACGAGCCCCTGGCCTCCCTGGACGCTCGGCTCAGGGACGAGCTGATGGGATATATCGCAACGATCCCGCAGGCCCTCGGCGTCCCCGTGCTCTACGTCTCCCACGCCGAGGAGGAGATCCGGCGTCTTGCCGACCGGGTTCTCGTCGTGGAGAGGGGAGAGGAGACCCGGCTGCGCCCCCCACGGTCCGGCCTTCGCGGCCCCGGGCCCGGGGGAAAAGCCCTGCGGATGCCGCAGGGCCCCATAGGGAAAGAATAAGGAAAGGATGATGAAGAGATGGGCAGGAAATGGATGAGGCGTGTTTTTCCGTTGGCGCTGCTGTGCGTCTTTGTGTTTGCCACCGCCGCGTTCTGCGGCGTCGCGGTGACCACCGGGGCGGGCTACAAGCAGATGGTCGAGGAGCTTGGCAAGGCCTATCGCGAGTCGGGCGAGTCCCTCGAGGAGATGTACGGCGGTCCCATCGGCCAGGTGCTGGTCCAGATCAAGCAGGGCAGCGGGGCCGACGTGGTGATCTCGGACAGGGGGGCTTTGGAAGCGGCCTCGCAGGGGTTGGAGTTCGGCCGCATCGAACCGCTGGGCGATACGGTGCTGGTCCTGGCGTGGCGGAAGGGCCTGAGCCTCGAGTCCCCGAAGGACCTGGAGAAGCAGGACTTCGCCCGGGTCGCCATGCCCGATCCCAAGGCGGCCATCTACGGTCGTGCCGCGTCCGCGTTCCTGAAGAGCTCCGGCATCGGCGAAAAGCTCGGGGAGAGGCTCGCGGTCGTCTCCACCGTTCCCCAGGTCTTCTCCTACCTCGCCTCCGGCGAGATGGACGCGGGGTTCGTCAACCGCGTCATGGTGCTGAACGGCGGGCAGAAGCTGGGCGGATGGCTGGAGATCGCCGAGGGATACCCACCTCTGAGGATGGTCGCCGCGGTGGTCCAGGGGCGGGAGACGGACGCCGGGGTCCTGAGCTTCCTGGAGTTCCTGAAGGGCGAGAAGGGCAAGGAGATCCTGAAACGTCACGGCATCTGGTGAGCCCACTTCGCGGCTTTTTCCACGCCCCGTCCGGGGGGGCGGAACCTGGCGGAGTGATCGGTCCCTATTTCCCGGAGGGGAGGGGTGCGCTGTGTCGGACGAGGTTGCCCTGAGCTTCCCCATACTCCTCACGCTGAGGGTGTGCGTGGCCTGCGTCCTGCTCTACCTCTGCGTGGGGCTGCCCTGTGCCCGGTTCTGCAGCCGGAGGCGCGGCCTTTTGGCCCGCGCGTTGGCGTTCCTGGTGACGCTGCCGCTGATCTTCCCTCCCGTGGCGATGGGCTTCCTCCTCCTGCTGCTGCTGGGCAGGAACGGCCCCATTGGAGGGCCCCTGGAGCGTTGGCTGGGACTGCGTATCGTCTTCTCCGAGCCAGGGGTGATCCTCTCCGCGTTCGTCGCGGGGCTGCCGCTGGTGGTCCGGCCCCTCCAGGCGGCGATGGAGCGCCCCGAACTGCGCAGGCTGGAGGAGGCCGCCCGCACCCTGGGGTGCGGGGCGATGGGGACGTTCCTTTTCGTGACGGTCCCGCAGGTCTCGAGGACGCTCTTCTCCTGCCTCCTGCTGGGGGTCGCCAGGGCCTCGGGGGAGGTGGGCATCACGATGATGCTGGGAGGGAACATCTCGGGCAGGACCAACACCCTCTCCCTCGAGATCTTCAACTGCGTGTCGCGGGGTGATTTCGACGGGGCCATGAGGCTCTGCGCCGTGCTGGCCGTCGTCGGCACGTTGCTGTACGCCCTGCTGGAGGGGTGCCGCGCGCGGGGGGGCGGAGGGTTTTGAGGCGCGGCGCAGTGTGGTGCCGCTTTTATGGGCTGGCGATCCGTCCAAGGGAAGGAGAAGCACCGATGTTTTTCGTACCCGAGAGCCGCATAAAGGCCTGGATCAAGGAGGACCTCAACCTGATGGATCTGACCGTGGACGCCCTCGGCATAGAGGACCGTCCCGGCTGCGTGGAGTGCTTCCCGAAGGAGGACTGCGTGATCGCCGGGGTGGAGGAGGCCGCCCGGGTGTTCCGGGCCGTCGGGGCCCTGGCGGAGGAGGTACGGCCAAGCGGCAGCCACTTGACAGCCGGAACCGTCTGTCTCCGTGCCGAGGGAACGGCCGGGCAGCTGCACGCCGTCTACAAGGTGGCGCAGAACGTCATGGAGTACGCCTCCGGCATCGCCACGCGGACCGCCGAGCTCGTGCGGAACGCGAGGGCCGCGTCCCCGTCCGTGGAGGTTGCCGTGACCCGCAAGCACTTCCCGGGGACGAAGCACCTCTCCGTGAGGGCCGCTCTGGCCGGTGGGGCGACCGTGCACCGGCTGGGCCTGTCGGAGTCGATTCTCGTCTTCGACCAGCATCGGGCTTTCATGGACGAGGCGGAGTTCCTGTCCGCGATCCCGAGGATGGCCGCGCGCTTTCCGGAGAGGAGGATCATGGCGGAGGCCGGTTCCGTGGAGGAGGCCGTCCGGTTCGCGGAGGCCGGCGTCCAGGTGATCCAGTGCGAGCGTTTTTCGCCCGACGCGCTGCGGGAGTGCGTCGAGCGGGTGCGCCGAATCCGGCCCGAGGTCCGCATCTCCGCCGCCGGGGGTATCGACGCGGACAATGCGGCGTACTACGCCGCGGCGGGGGCGGACGTCCTGATCACGTCCTGGGTCTACTTCGGCAGGCCCCAGGACGTCAAGATGAAGTTCTACGCCGTTCAGGCGCGGTTTTGACCGATGGCGTCCATGACGGGATGGGTTGGGAAAATCGCGGGACGGGCGTCGCCGTGCGCCCTGGTGGCCGTGCTCGTCCTCTGCGGGTGCTGCTTTGCCGGGGAGGCGCGCCCGGAGCGGGCATTCGACGCTCCGTACGGCGTTTTTATCGGGATGAGGGGCAGCGAGGCGCTGAGGGACCAGCGCGTCCTGCGGACCAGGGTGCTGGTCGTCGACCCGGCCCATTTCGAGGAGCGGGAGATCGCGTCTCTGAAGGAGTCGGGCCACACGGTGTACGGCTATCTGAACGTGGGCTCCCTGGAGGCGTTCCGTCCGTATTACGGCAGGTTCAGAAAATTTGTCCTGGGAAGGTACGAGAATTGGGATGAGGAATGGTGGATCGACGTATCCGCCGCGCCGTGGCGGGATTTCGTCGTCTCCGAGCTGGCCGCGGGGTATGTGCGGAAGGGAATCGATGGGTTCTTCGTCGACAACTGCGACGTCTATCACTACAGAAAGAGCCGCGGGATCTTCGAAGGGCTGACGGAGGTGCTGCGCCGGCTCTCGGGGTACGGGTTGGAGGTCCTCATCAACGGCGGGGACGAGTATGCGACGGCTGCGCTGGAGGAGTACGGGAGCATCGAGGGCCTGTTCTCCGGGGTGAACCAGGAGA